>JBPCVB010000206.1:0-2850 GCA_051010855.1 Pirellulaceae bacterium
GCGTGCAGTCCGGTCATGATGTAGTAGATACTGAAAAACATGCCGATGGGTGACGGATACTTGCTGGTCGTATCCGGACCTGTAACCTCGGCTGTTGCGGCATGACCTTCATCGCCGCCGTGTTCGCCGTGTTCAGTGTCGTGACTATCCCCGGCGTGGGCGGCATTCTGGTAGACCTGACCCCCCACGGCTCCCAGGAAAAAGCCGCCCATCATGATGGTCATGCCGAAAAACAGCTGGGATACAAGTCGCTTGTTCTGTATCCGCAGGACGACTCCGGCCACGGCAAAGCCGACCAGCAGAATTCCAGGCAGCACGCACAAGTTGACTAGCGATTGCGAGACGCCCAGGGCACCGGCCATTCCCGAGTCGGCGGGTTCGGGATGATATCCATCGATGAAGTTGTAGTGGCTGGCCACATAGATGTTCAGATCCCATTTGTGGCTGTACTCGACGGCCTTGATGCCCAGGAACACGGCTGCACAGACCATCGTGATCAGGATCAACCGGCTGGCGAATCGGTTTTGTCCCAGTTGAGCGGCGCGAACGGCCCACGCCATGGTGAGGCTGCTGAACAACAGGACGATAGTGTTGATACCACCTAGCACCTTGTCGAGATGCTCCGAAGCGGCCACGAACACCTCGGGCTGGTGATAACGCAGCAGCACGTAGGCACAAAACAGACCACTGAAGAACAGGACTTCTGTCACGAGGAAGACCCAGATTCCCAGCTTGCCGGAATCGTGTTGTTGTTCGGGCGTATCGAAGTGATGCGCAATGAACTCACCATGATCATGATCATCATGGTGCTCATCGTGGTCTTCAGCGGTTGTATCAACCGATGACATGTGTTTCTCCGCTTGGTTCGGGGACAACCTGGTCTGGATCAGGTAGTCGTTTCTGTGGGTTCAGGTTCGGGTTTGGGCGGTTTATCGGGCGTCGTGAATTCACGGTGAACGTAGGTATCCAGGTCTTCGTCGTACACCATCACGCTGTAGTCGTAAGGATCGTTCATGATCACTTTGTGAGCGAAGTTGTGGTAATCCGGAGGCGAACTGGATTGCCATTCCAGCGAAGCAGCTCCCCATGGATTCCCGCCGACTTTGGGTCCGCGGAAGACAGCGTAGATCAGCACGGCAAAGGCCAGCACTACGCCGATGCCCAGCACAAACGCGCCGACCGTGGATACCTGGTGGAAAATCTGAAATTCGGGGTCGTAGCGGGCATAGCGTCGCGGCATGCCGCGGGCACCCATCACGAACTGAGGGAAGAACGTCAGGTTGAATCCGGCGAATACCAGGAAACAGCTCACGCGTCCGAGGAAGTCGTTGAACATGCGGCCGAACATTTTGGGCCACCAGTGGAACATGCCGCCCAGCAACGCGGTGAGAGTTCCGCCCACCATCACAAAGTGGAAGTGAGCCACGACAAAGTACGTATCGTGCAGGTGAATATCGACAGACAGCGTTCCCAGGAACAGGCCGGTCAGCCCGCCAATGCCAAACAGAAAAATAAACGACAGGGCGTAACACATCGGCGTGACCAGGGCGATCGAGCCCTTGTATAGCGTGGCCAGCCAGTTAAATACCTTCACGGCCGACGGAATGGCCACTGAAAACGTAATCGCGCTAAAAATCAGCGACAGCAGGGTGCTTTGGCCGCTGGCAAACAGATGATGTCCCCAGACAAGGAAGCCCAGCAGGGCGATCGCCACGCTGGAAAACGCAATAAACGAGTAGCCAAAGATCTTCTTGTGTGCGTGGACTGAAAACAGTTCACTGATAATTCCCATGGCCGGCAGGATCATGATGTAAACCGCCGGGTGTGAATAGAACCAGAAAAAGTGCTGGAACAATACCGGGTCACCCCCGTAGGCCGGATCGAAAATTCCGATATGCAGGGCCCGTTCGGCAAACAGCAACAACAACGTGATACCCAGCACCGGCGTTGCCAGAATCTGAATAATGGCAGTGGCATACAGCGACCACAGGAACAACGGCATCCTGAACCAGGTCATGGCCTTGGGACGCATCGTGTTAATGGTCACCAGGAAGTTCAGTCCCGTGAAAATGGAACTGAACCCCAGAATAAAAGCCCCCGCCGTAGCGTACATCACCGCCGATGTGGTCTTGATGCTGTACGGCGTATAGAAAGTCCAGCCGGTATCGAGACCATTGGTCAACATGGCCACCAGCAGGAACCCCGTACCAAATACCCACAGATAAAAGCTGCAAAGGTTTAAACGCGGAAACGCCACGTCCTTGGCACCCAGCATCATGGGCAGCACAAAGTTGCCGAGTGCAGCCGGCACACTGGGGATGATAAACGCGAACACCATGATGGCACCGTGCAAGGTAAACATCTGGTTGTATTGCGCTTCGGTGAGAAACATCTTGTTGCCGGTGAACAGCTCGCTGCGCAGCACCAGTGCAAACACTCCCGCCAATAGCAGAGCGAAGGATACTCCGATCAGGTACATGATGCCGATACGCTTGTGATCCAGGGTTAACAACCAGGACTTGATGCCTGTGGAGGCATTCAGATAGTTGTTTTTATCGGCGCTGGCGTTGCCGAAAAGTTTTGCGGCCTGGGGAGTTGCTGACATGATGTCACCTCGTTTTTGTTATCGAATCCGCGGATTCGCTAGTCTTCAGCTGTCTCTGGGGGTTGTTGTTAACCGCCGTCTCCGGCCCCGGCGGGCTCCGGCGTATTGTTATCGGCGGATTCGTCCGCCGGGGATTCCGCTTGCTCGCCATCGCCCTGCCCCTGATCGTCGGCAGGTTCACCATCGACCGATTCGCCATCCGGGTCAGCCGCGTCCTCTGGCTCATCGTCCAGCGCTCCGGCCGT
>JBPCVB010000207.1:0-25617 GCA_051010855.1 Pirellulaceae bacterium
GTCTCGTATCGATGGAAAGTGTCAAACAGGGACTGTATCTGGAAGCAATCTATTCGGTGCGGCCGCACAAGAATGTGGTTGCCAGCCAGGTGATCGACGAAATCTCACGCGTCAATCAAAACCTGAAAGTGACCTACAACCAGGCAGCACACCGCGACGAGCTGTAAAACGCCTGAAGCGTATTTATCACAGGTAATCAACCATGCGATTCAGGCTGGAATCCGGACGGCTGGCTAACACGACCAACCAGGGTCGCACGCGACAATTCCGCTTGCCGAGTCGCAAAGTCGTGATGTGGTCGTTGCTGGCGGCGGCACTTCTGTATTGCTGGTGGAATCCGGTAGCGCCCGCACTGGCAATTCGCGCCATCGTCGAGCGCAGCCCGGCGAAAATGGGTGAAGCGGCCACGGAGGTTTGGCGGGACGTGGCCAGCGATGTCGAGAACACGTTTGCTGTTCGACGCCCGTCGCCAGTCAGTCAACTGACAACCATTCGCCTGACCGTTCCCAACAACACGTTGGCCGATATGCAAAGGTCGCTACGCAACGGAGATCCGGAACTCAATCATGATCCCGGCGGTCACAAACCGTACTTTAAGGTGCTGGTGCAATTGGAAGACGAGCCGGTGCAACCCGCAAAAATCTGTTTGCGTGGCAGTATGCACTGGCATCACCGGCCGGAGAAACCCTCGTTCCGCATCAAGCTGAAAAAGGAACACCCGCGTGCCGGTGACCGGTACATCGAACTTACAACACTTGAGGATTCCCTGGGCGTCATCAACTGGCTGCCCATGCAACTGGCACCGACGGTTGGTTTGATGCACGACGATTCAAGACACGTTCGTGTATTTATCAATAACAAGTACTTCGGGGTTTACGTCACGACGAGTCGTGCTGGCGAGGTGTATGCCCTGAGCAACCAGCGCATGCCCGGTACATTTTTCAAAGGCGACTTTGCCGAACGGTTGTGGGACGACGTCGCCGCGTGGAAACAGTTTGGCGAAAAACATCCAGACGATGCACGAGTTTTCGCAGACTGGCTGGACTTGTTGCAAAGGTCTCCCGACGTCGAAGTCCTGCAAGAACTTGAAAAAATCTTCGATACCGAGGTCTTCGCGCGGTGGGCCGCATTGATGACGGTCGTGGGAAGTATCCACACCGACGAACGACACAATCACACATATTTCTTTTGTTCCAACCAGGGAAAGCTGCATGCCATGCCCTGGGACTGTAACGGCTATGGATTGCACACCGAACCGGACTCGCCGGTCGATGTGCAGATCCAACCGGTGCTTCGCTTGTTGAGTCTTGATCCTCGCTGGGTCCATCGTCGCAACCACTGGATTCATCAGCTTATCACCGAAGAAGCTTCGCTGAGGTCCGTCCAACAGAAACTGGATGATCTGATGGATGCGGCAGGGCCCGATTTGCGGGCCGATCGCAACCTCGGAAACCTCCGCAAGTACGAGGGAACTGGCTGGACCTGGCGACCCGTATCCGTCGCTCGACTGGATAGTGAACGTCGCCGCACTGAACACTGGGTACGTCAGCGAAACGAGTTTCTGAGTTACCACGTCGGTACTGCGCGAGTGGCTGTGAGACCTCATGCGACCCGCGATGGCTGGTCCCAGGTGGCGGTGTTCGGTCATGCGGCGGTCAATGCGACTGTTACCAAACACGATGGTTCGACCAGTGAGCACATCCTTTATCCAGGCCTCAGCAGCCTGCAGATTGTGCACGAAAGCCATCAGCAACAGGCGCCGATTCAAATGAGTTATCTCTTTCCCGCCGTCTTGACCTACGATTTGAGCGGCAGTCCCCAATCCATTCATTTTGCCAATGCCCTGACGGGGGAGCCCGTGACCGCCGAGGTTTGGGGCAGCGCAATCGACCAGATCGCCCACGGACAAACACGTTCCATTCACCCTGAAGAATTTGATCCTTTACCCGATGGACCGCTCGAACTTGGACCCGGTCGAATCGAATTGCGTGAGGACTTGATAGTCAGCGCCAATCAAACGCTGGTCATTCATCCAGGGACCCAATTGGACCTGGCTCCCGGTGTTGGGATTTACTGTCGAGGCCAGACGATTGCCAGGGGAACCGAATCGATGCCGATCGTGATTCGAGGACTGGACGTAACCCGGCCGTGGGCTGCCATTGGGATTTGTGGTGCAGCGACTGCCGGCTCAAGGTTCGAGTTCGTCACGGTTTCGGGAGGATCCACCGGTCGGCTCGATCAACTGCGATTCAAGGGGATGTTCAACGTTTATGACTGTCCGGATGTCGCGCTTCGACACTGTCATTTTGGCATCAATCACGACGGTGACGACGCAGTTAATCTCGCCGAGTCGGTGATTCGCGTCGAAGACTGTCACTGGATGGATGCACGCGCCGATGGTCTGGATGTCGACATGTGCCACGGCGAAATCCGGCATTGCACATGGACAAATAGCGGCAACGACGGTCTCGACTTAATGGCATCCAAAGTACACGTGAGCCAATGCACGATGACGGGTTCAGGGGACAAGGGGATCAGCGTTGGAGAGAATTCACGATTGCTGGCTGAAGAAATCCGGATACGCGACTGCCACACCGGAATAGAGATCAAGGATGATTCGGTAGCCGAGATGACCAGTTGTTCCATTGAGTCTTGCGAAACGGCGGTGCGAGCGTATCAAAAAAAGTGGTTTTATGCAGAGGGTGGGCGCGCCGCATTGATTGATTGCCAGTTAACCGATAACAAAAAACAGGTTGATGTTCAAAAGCGCAGCCGGTTATGGCTGGTTCGAACGCCAGTTTCCGGCACGTCGCAACACAAGCGTGTTCGCAGTCGTGATGACATGCCTCGCAACTGGATTTCGCCATTTCAGACCCAGCCAGTCACCGGCTCCAATTCCGTTGAATTCCAGGTCCACTAGTCAGGTCACCCATGCAAGGTCGTTACGAATTAAAACTTGTGGTCGACGGAGCGACCAAACAACGTTTTGTTGATGCCATTCGGGACAACGTATATGCTGATCCCCATGGCGACAACGCCGTGTATCGGGTCTCGAGTCTGTATTTCGATTCGCCCGACTTTCGTGCCTACTGGGAAAAACTGGACGGCGAAAGCCTGCGTCGCAAGTACCGACTGCGATACTATTCGGTGGACGAGCAATCCGGTTCAGTGCAAAACGGTTTTATGGAAATCAAGCACCGGGTGCACAATACCGTATACAAGCAGCGAGTCGCATTGACTGACCAGGGCGCGGAGGCCATTCTGGCCGACGATCTTGAACTGGCGTCGCTCGATCGTCATGCCTTGCCGAAACAGGAGCCTGGATTAGTTGAGCAAATCCAGCGGCATGCTACGGGCCAACCACTGCGTGCAGCAACCGTGATTACCTACTTGCGCGAAGCATGGATGGGGAACGTCGATCATCGGCTACGTATTACGTTTGATTCTCGATGTCAGGCGTACCAACCGGCCGCATTCGGTCAAGTCGGCAACAATCTCGGCCAACCCATTTTGCCCGAGCACCAATGCATCATGGAGATCAAGTTCGACCACTCGATTCCCTGCTGGATTCGCGATGTGCTGGTTGACCAGCAATTGCATTTGCAACGCTTCAGCAAGTACGCGGCCGGCGTCATCCAGCCAGCCTGTTCCGAATTGCAACAGTTGCTGAATCGACATCGTCAGGTACGGCAAGGTCCGACAACGACGGCTGCAACTCCCTGCGCTCAAAAACCTTTGCTGCCAATTGGTGAAAATGCGGCCCCGGTGGTCAATCCGAACGCCATCACGTAGTTAGAAGCTGAGTCCGGCTTCCAGCACAAACGAGTCGCGGAAACCGAGTTCGTCGCCAGTGATTTCGTATTCCAGTTTGCGGCCGAAAACGTAGCCCAGTTCCACGTTGAATCCGGTGCCGCCATCGACGACGCGTTCGAAACCCGCTGAGACGCGGAAATCGCGCAGGGTCAACTCGTCGTCCAGGCCGCTGGTTCGCAACACCGACCAGGTCCCCCCGCCAAAGATGGCCGATACGTAAACCCAGTCTTCCAGGCGAAACGGGACGTGCCTGATCCGTCGGCCTATCTTCGGTTTGGGAAAGGTCAGCTCAAATCGCAAGTCCGATGAAGGTATCCATGTCAGACCAAAGGCCGGAATCCAGTTGAAGTCGTTGCGGTCGACATATACCACACCGGCCAGAACGGTCAGCATCTCGGGAATAATATCGTGACTGACCAGAGCGACGCCGCTGGTGCGAAAACCGTTGCTGGAGGAGTCATAGTCCGTCATGAATCCGGGACGTACACCAATGATGGTGGTCCACTTCGGAGCGAACTTGAGTCGCCAGCCAATATCCAGCACTGCGGAATGGACACGCTCCGGAACGTCAATCGTGTCCGGGCCGGACAGCCAGTCGGTTCGATAACGAGGCGTCACCAGAATAATGTTGTCCGTGGAGCCCAGCGGCACAACCATCACGACGCCCGCCGACGCGTAAGTGTATCCGAACTGGTCAAGGCCATCGCGGTGAACGTAACCACCAGCCAACTCAACCTTTTGAACCATTGCCTGACGAAATCGTTGAATGGTGGTGGCCTGCGTCAGGTCTGCCTGCCACACCGGCTCATGGCCTGGTTCAATGACTGACATTCCCAGTGAACGCGCCGGACGCACCAGCAGGCTACCCTTCGGCGACGGACCAAACGCATCAAAGTCACCCATATTTGTAGGAGCAACTTCCGGAGTTGGAGGCAGCGTTAACGGAGGCGGAGCAACTTGATGATAAACCTGCGCCTCAGAAATACCTGCAGGAATCAACAACACCAATACCGCGCAGCATCGACGCACGGTCACCAACCAGACCGCTTCGTTTTTGCGAGATCTGTTTCCAGGCAATTTGCGTGCTGCCATGCTTTCACTGCGTCGCCGCGAAAATGACTGCGGACGGTACCTGAAAGGGTAACCAGACGTCAACCGCGACGCTGGCACAACGAATGCGATGGCGGGAATCTACTTATTCAGGTGAATTTCGCAGGCATCCGTGCATTCGCCATCGATAGCGGCCGACAAACGATAGCGACGGATCGCTATTTTCTGGTAAGCCCATTCCCAGAACGGCAGCGAAAACGGAATGTGCAATAACGGAGTCAGCCACCAAAGTTGCGGCAGCCGCCGTGACAAATAACGCACTGCCCTGGCACCACCATGCCGGCCGCCCTGGCGGTCGATCACGACCATCTGTCGCATCAACTGCTCATGCGTGAATTCAGGAAATCGTTCGGACGTGCGTGGATCGTGCAACGACAAAAACGAGAGCCGATTGCCTTTGTCAAACCAGGCCAGCCGCTTTACTTGCTGTTGGCAAAATCGGCAGTTGCCATCAAAGATAACGATGTCGGATCCGGGCCGCTGGTCAGGATCTGCCAGGCCAGGTTGTTTCGTGACAGACACGTTGGCGATGTCCCGATCGGATACAGAGGAGTTGGCAGTTGACGACATCAAATTGATCGGTCGGAAGAACAAACTTGCATCACGACTTTATTAACCGGCTGAACTGGCAGGTGATAACGTGGCACGCTGTGGAAAATCTTACGCCTGCCGAGGTGACGTTATCAAAACGACGGATTGTTACGTCAAACGGTTTGCATACGCGGCGCATTGTGTCAAATTATAGGTTCATCCATTAGCGAATGCAGGTCATGAACAAATCTACTGGAAATACCCGAGATTCCGGAGGCATGACGATCTGGCTGAAAACGGTCGCAGGGATCGTTGTATTTGGGCTGCTGTTGATTGCCATGATTGTTGGCACGGGGGTCCTCAATCCGGAGGAGGATTCCGGGACCGTTGAGCAGCTCGCCGATTTGCCACCGGACGAACGGGCGAAAATTGCCTGGGAGCGTGGCAGGTGGCAGACGGCTGAAACGGCATATCGCGAAATGATCGAGGCCGACCAGTTTGATGGACGCTCGTTGTTTTTCCTGGCTCTTTGCATTCACCGGCAAAACAGGTTGGATGAAGCACTGGTTATGTACGAGCGGGCTTCCGACTTCGTGGAGTGGGCGGCCTGGTGTTACTATAATCTGGCGTGCATCAATGCCTTGCAAGATCGGCCGGATGATGCAATCGAGGCACTGGACAAGGCGGTTGATAGAGGTCTGAATCTCCGAATCCGTATCGAAGACGACAAGGATCTGGTATCGCTCCATGATGATCCCCGGTTTTTGCAGATTTCGCTGAAACAATTCGTTAAAAGCGGGACCGACCGCAGAGGCAATGCTCGCTAACCGTTCCGATTCCTGTCAGGTCAAGTGATGGCGACCAGCGACCCTGTTGAACTGTTGCTGACGACCAATGAGTGGGCCAATCGCAACATGATTGAAGCATGCCGGAGCCTCAGCGATGAACAACTGCACCAGTCGTTCGAAATGGGTCTGGGCAATTTGCACGACACAATCCTGCACGTCGTATCGGCCATGAAAGGCTGGGGTGACCTGCTGGCCGGCCGGGATCAGGAGCCGCATCTGGAAGGTCGTCATTCGCTGGACGAGTTATTGGTCATGCACGACCAGATCGCGGGAGATTTTCGCAAAGCGGCCGAATCACACCCGGTCGATGAACAGGTCACCGGCCAGCGAGGCGGTCGCACCTGGACGTTCGCCCGTGGTGCGGTAATCACGCACGTTACGACTCACGGCATGCATCATCGCGCCCAATGCCTGAATATGCTGCGGCATTTGGGGGCGGAACAACCGCAATCTGCTGTCCTGCAATGGGTCCTGACCGAGGACGCCTGACCGTAGCGGTGGCTTCCGGCCGCCGTCCGAGAGAGATTGTTCGTGCTGCTGCGGCTGGAAGTCACCGCTACCTGGGCAATCACACCAGCATCGCCTCGAATTCATCCTCGCTGATGACCTTTACACCCAGCGATTCGGCTTTGACCAGTTTGCTGCCGGCTTTCTCTCCAGCCACAAGGTAATCAGTTTTTTTGGAAACACTGGACGAAGTTTTTCCGCCCTGGCCTTTGATCAACTCGTGAATCTCGTCGCGTGTGTACTTATTCAAGGTGCCTGTGACGACAAAGGTCTTGCCGCTGAACGTGTCGCCGACCGGCCCGCTGGCCGCGACGTCCTCGGTCATCACCACGCCTGCGGAGCGCAAGTCGTCAATTGTTTGACACCCCAGCGGGCTGCTGAGAAAACCGTGCACGCTTTCGGCAATGATCTCGCCTACCTCATCGATGTCGTACAGTTCTTCCACCGAAGCTGCCTGCAGCTTTTCGATATCGCCGAAATGACGGGCCAGAACGCCTGCGACCGTCGTACCTACATGGCGAATGGACATTGCATTGAGCAAACGTGTGAGTCCCCGCGACTTGCTGTCCTGGATCGCGGCAATCAACTTCTCCGCCGAGCGCTGTCCCATACGGGGCAACGCCGCGACCTGATCGACGGTCAACCGGTACAGGTCGCCGTAGGTGTCAACCAGCCCTTCGGATACGAGCAGCGCTACCAGTTTGTCGCCCAGTCCCTCGATATCCATCGCGTTGCGGGTGGCAAAATAGCGGACCCGTTCCCTGACCTGAGCCGGACAGTGAATGTTGGGGCAGCGAATGTACACGCCGCCTTCATCCCTGACGAGTTCGGTTTCACATTCAGGGCAATGTGTCGGAAAGACGAATTTGCGCGGTCTGCCTTTGCGCAGGTGTTTCTCCACACGCACAATGTGAGGGATGATCTTTCCGGCTTTTTCCACGACAACCGTGTCGCCAACGCGAATGTCCTTGCGTTCAATCTCGTCCGCGTTGTGCAGGCTGGCGCGGCTGACGGTAGTCCCTGCCAGTTCCACGGGTTCGAGGTTGGCCACAGGAGTAATAGCTCCCGTTTTGCCAATTTGCACTTCAATGGAATTCAGTTGTGTGACCGCTTCATACTTTTCCCACTTGTAAGCCGCCAGCCAACGCGGACTTTTGGAGCGGGCACCCAGTTCCTCGCGCTGATCGAAGCGATTGAGTTTGACCACGAGGCCATCGACTTCGAAATCCAGTTCGTGCAGCTGCTCGACAACGGTTTCGCAATGAGTAACCACGTCGTCAAACTTGTCGAACTTCGCGACATGAGGTGTCGGCACAAGTCCATAGCTGCCGATCTCTGCCAGGAAATCCATATGATTGTCACTTTGGATTCCTTCGCAGTATCCGCTGCCGTGGCAAAACATACGCAAGTTGCGGGAAGCACAAACGCGTGGATCAAGTAATCGAATACTGCCAGCGGTCACGTTGCGGGTATTGGCGTATGCAGGCAATCCCTGCTGAGCCTGACGCGCGTTCAAACGCACCAGTTCGTCATTGGTCATATAAACTTCGCCACGCACTTCCAGCACAGCAGGCGGCTGATCAGTCGTCAGTCGCAGGGGGACGTCACGTAACGTGCGAATGTTGTGTGTTATATCGTCACCGACGACGCCGTTACCACGGGTCAGGGCACGCATCAACATGCCGTCTTCGTAAATCAGTGACGCGGCAACACCGTCGACTTTCAATTCGACCACCCATTCCGTCCGCTCGACATCCAGTGATTGAATCGTACGACGCCCAAAGGCCCGCAATTCCTCGACGTTGTACGTATTGTCAATCGACAGCATGGGAACACGATGTTCCAGTTGCGTCAGATCGCTTAGCGGCGCATCACCAATGCGTTGCGTGGGGCTATCGGGAACCAGCAATTCCGGATGCGCCGTTTCCAGCTCCTGCAGCTGTTTCAGCAGGCGATCGTATTCCAGATCGCTGATTTCCGGATTCGCCTCGACATAATAAAGACGATCGTGCCGGCGAAGCTCCTTACTGAGCCGGGCAATTTCCTGGGCGGGATCGGGCATGTTCTTCTAACCGCACTCCGGCGCCGCAGTCACTGGCAGTTCATATGCCGTGTTGGGAATCAGGCACAGAAACTTCAGTGTCTGGTCGCCGTTGTTTTTGAACTGATGCACTTCGTCCGGTTTGACAAAAATCACATCGCCAGCGCGGATCGCGTGTTGGGTTTCTCCTTCAATGACCGTTCCCTGGCCTGCCACGACATAGACTTCGTGTTCGTAGGGATGGTGGTGTCGGGGGGTGTGTCCTCCAGGCGCGACCTCAAATTCTCGCATGGCAAAATTTGGCGCATTGTCTTCCCTGCCGATCAACCAACGGACACAACAGCCAGTGGCTCCCTCCATCTCAACCGGTTTCTGGTCAACCTGTTGACAACTCGTAACTTTCATTTTGCACCTTGATTACGTCAAATCTGCGACACATCAGTCAGATCCACCGTGTGTCAATTCTTGTACTGCAGGATACGGGACAATTTTAGCGGAAACGGCGAGATCGGTCAGGCATTGCAAATCAGCGGTTTTATACGATCCGGATTGTTATTCTTCGGGAAGGGGCACTCGGATAGAATTAAGGCTGGAACGGTTGTGGCGTGATCCGGTTCAAAGACCTGCAACGCTGCCGACCAGCACGGATTTCGCCGCTCGTGTAACCATGAAACAACTCAGTCACTCCCTCCATCGACACTGCCGGTCCAGGCACGTTGCACTGATGTGCATGTTTGCCTGCATCGCGCCAATAGCGTGGCCTGTGACCGCTCAGGAGACTCCGGGCAATGCGGACCTGCTACGCAGCCAGTTGTTCGCGCCTGCACCACGTGAATTGGCGCGTCCCCTGGTCCAGGCGCGTCGAGCGATGAGGCAACAGGATTATCGCACGGCGGTGGAACTGTTGGGTGCTATTCTGACTTCCGACCGTCAGGAGGATTATTTGCAACCAGTCGCCGGTGATCCTGACCGGTTTGTCAGCATTCATCATCAGGCGATGAGCTTGCTGGGACAGATACCGCGGTCCGAGCGTGGCGATTATGAGCTGCGATTCAGTGTGACCGCGCGGCAACTGTTGCTACAGGCCGTCGAAAAGGGTGACTATCCGTTGATGGCCCGCGTATCTCGAAATTACTTCTTCACCGAGGCCGGCTATAACGCCTCGATGTTGCTGGGTCACCACTTCCTCGAACAGGGTCGACCGATTTCGGCCTCTTCCTATTTCTCGTTGATTGTCGGTGACAAGGACGCGCGGGCGATTCATGATCCAGAAGCTTCATTGCTGCTGGCCACATGCTGGCTGCTTTCCGGCTCAGAGCCACGAGCCCGAGCCACGTTGATCCACCTCGCCCAGCGAACACCTCAGGGCGAAGTCAGTTTTCTCGGCCAGCGCGAACCGATGTTCACCCGGGACGACCAGGCGGTTGCGTGGCTGGTACGTCTGATCGGAAACTCGCCGCTGGCTGGTTACAATTCCGTCGAAGAATGGCTGATGTTTCGTGGCAATACAGCGCGTAATGCATCCCAGGGTACCGGTTTCCCTTTGCCTTTTCCGCGCTGGTACGTATATACGATCAATGATCCCAAGCATGAATTGCTGGCCACCGAAATCTTTCAGGATCGGCGATCATCCGGCCAGGTGCTGATTCCATCCATCCAGCCACTGGCCGTAGGCGACACGATCATCATGCGTTCACTGGATCGGACCATCGGGATCGATTTTGAAACCGGGCGACGCGTGTGGGAGTTTCCCGCCTGGCATTCAGGTTCGTGGCTGGAAGAAGATGAAGAAGCAGAAAAGATTCGCCGCGAACGAACTTTGCGTTGGCATGTTGATCAACGGATGTGGCAGGACCATTTGTATGGGCAGTTTTCCAGCAATGGACGGTATGTGTTTCTCATTGACAAACCCGGTTATGCCGACAACGTAGATGATCGCGCGATTGCGCGACGCGGTGGCATGGTGCAGGACTTATTGGGTGGTCGCGGCGAAAACGAACTCAAGGCCGTTGACCTGGAAAGAGAAGGTGCCTTCGTCTGGGAAGTCGGAGGGGCCAGTGGCGGGTTCGAACCGCAACTGGCGGGCTGCTTCTTCCTGGGCGCCCCGTTGCCGGTCGGAAAAGAACTATATGTGCTGGGCGAAATCGAAGGCGAAATTCGCTTAATCGTGCTGGATCAGGCAACCGGCAGTTTGCAGTGGAGCCAGCAAATTGTCGCCATTGATTCTGTGCCGCCGGTGGTACGTGATCGTGTGCGGCGTCTGGCCGGGGCAACTCCGTCCTGCTCGGACGGAATTCTGGTTTGCCCCACATCGGCGACCGGGCTGGTGGCGATCGATCTGGCCACTCGTTCCCTGATCTGGGGTGTGCGATATCCGGGATTGTGGGAATCCAGTTCCGGTTCCCTGCGTGCTCGTCGTCAGCAGTCCCGGCAGATGCATATCGATCATGATACGCAATCCGTCGACGCGTCAGTGACGATTGCCGATGGCCGGGTGATCGTAATGCCGGTCGAATCGTCGCGTATTCTTTGCTACGACCTGTTGACCGGCGAATTGTTGTGGCATGGTGACCCGGAAAATTCGGGCCGTCCCGTCGAAGATGGTTTATATATCGGAGCCGTCGACGACGGCATTGTCGTGGTGGTGGGTCAGCAGAAGATTCGCGGACTTAATCTGCAAACGGGCGAGACCGAATGGACCACGTTGCTGGCGCGTGTCGGCCAACCCAGCGGCCGGGGATTCCTGACCCGTGGAACCTGGTTTATGCCGACCGATGAGTCCCGCATTGTGGCCGTAGATGTGCAAGGCGGTGAGATCGTACGCACAGTGAAAACCGATCGCGTCCTTGGCAACCTGATCTGTTACAAGGGCGACATTATTTCCCAGGGTGTCGATGTTGTTTCGGCGTGGCGACAAACGGAGCCGGTGCGCAAATGGGTTGAAGAATCGTTGGCCAACGGTGACACGTCGGCGGAAGTACTGGTGTGGCTGGCCCAACTGCAGGCGCAGGACGGTGACTTGCTGGATGCAACCAAAACAGCCGACCAGGCGTGGCGCGCCGGTAGCCGAACTGCTCATCGGTTGTTAATGGACATGATTATCGACTTGATGGAAGCCGACTTTGAACAGGCAGTCGGATTTGTCAACGAGTATCACGACGACCTCAAGGAGCATCGACCGGCGAGATTCCTGGCTGCCCGATTCCGAGGGCTGGTGGAAACCCGACGCTACGACGATGCGATCTCGTTACTTAGTGAATTTGGAGCGTCCGCGGCCGCACAAAACGCGACTGGTCACGCTGTCTATCGGCAAATCGATGATGGCGTGGTTCGCCTGAGGCTGGATCTGTGGATGCGTCATCATTTGGCTGAATCCATTGCCAACGTTGCCGGAGAAAACCCCGAGCGCGTGTTGAGAGAATGGTTTAACGAGCATGCGACCGGGATGCCCGAAAGGCAGTTGGCGTCGTTTGCCGATTGGCTGGGAAGCGAGAATCTGGACGGTACGCAACTGATTCGAATTGCCGCCTGGCAGGTGGGACAGAAAGAGTATCTGGAAGCGGAACGGACGCTGGAAATCGTCAATCGATCTGCAGACGAAATGACCCGTGTTGCCGGCGAAGTCCTGAAGGCGTCGTTGTTCAAGTCCGCTGGCTGGCATCGCAAGTCCGCGCGGGTCGCTCGCCAACTGTTCGAAGCAGCTCCGCAGGCAACATTTCTGAACCCGATTAACAACGAGGAATCCACCATATCGGACTGGTATGCCAGTGACTTTGGCGAAACAACTGACCAGTTCTCAGAGATCACGTGGGATTCGTGGCGATACGGTCGCGTGACCAGCAATATTGAGCGGAGTTATCGTTCGATGAATTACCGAAACACCAGCTTCCCGCAATGCCTGTTCCGCTCACCCGATTCACCGGATGACATTCGTCTGGAAATTGACTGGCAGGGATCGGAGCTTGTCGTGCGTGATTCACTGGGAGCAGAAATCGGGCGCGTGGTTTACAAGCCCGATGAAGTGACGCAACGATACTACACGGCCCGCATCATGACCGGGAACTACGCATTGCATGGCCATTTGCTGATCTTCAGCTTTGGCTACGACCTCGCCGGTATCGATTTGCACCGTTTGGCAGCCGGCCAGCCAGCTCTGCTGTGGCAAAAGACGCTGCAGGTGACCAACAACCAGCGTGAAGAAAATATCCTGCGCTCCGGCTACAGCGTTCAGGCCATCGACAATCCCTGGGGTGTAAATCGGGTGCGTCTCATGGATCACAAGGGAAAGATCATCGGCAACTTTGCCAGTAATTCACGGCAGGTGTTTTACCGCATCGGTGACACCCTGTATGCCATCGATGCCAGTAGCGGCGAGCAATTGTGGCAACGTCACAACGCTCCGGACAACGGCTGGCTGTCGGCCGACGATGACCACCTGGTTGTGCTGGCCCCCAACCGAAACCAGGCTCGTGGTGGATTGTATGGACGGGCCCTGGTGCTGGATGCCTCAACAGGCACATTGGTCAAACGAGTCGATCTGGACGAGCACACCAAACGAACTCTGTGGCACTCGATTGGTACCAAACTGGTGTTCTCAAGTCGGGAGCGAACGGAGCAATCACTGATGCAGTTCGACCTGGTGAGCGAGCAAATGACCTGGCAACGCACGTGGCCACGCAATTCTCTTGGCAACTTTCGTGACCCGGCGACGATGGTGATTGTTGATCCCGACGGAAAGCTTGAGTATCTCGACCTGATCAGCGGCAAGTCACAGTGCAATATTCGGCTGGATCCAGACCGCTACCGTTCGCTGGACGTGATGACACTCAACGGCCATGACCTGCTGTTGTTCAATCGGGACAATCGCTCACCCAATTCGCACCGGTCGGCGCGATTTAATTTGCGTCTCAGTGTCGTGGGCAGCACACAGCCATTATTCAACGGTTCTATTTATTGTGTCGATCGACAAGGCGAACGGCTGGCGTGGAAAAAACCGCTGCGAGTGGAGTACTTTACCGTGCCCCTCAACCAGCCACATGACCTGCCGTTGATGACCATGATCCGCCAGGTCGAAGGCGATTCACGAACCCGTGGCGCAACCGCCGAGTTTTACACGATCGACCTGCGTGACGGACGTTTGGCCAATACCACGCGGCAAAAGCGTCTGAATTTTCGCACGCATGGACTGGTGGCCGATCCAGTCGGCCAGACGATTCGTTTTGATTTTGGCGAGAAACAACTTGTACTCGAGATGACCGACCGGGATATACCTCCGACGGCACCTGCCAGCCTGACCAGTGAGTTTACGCTGGGTCGGCTTGACCTTCCCGAGGGCGGACCGCGGACCGAGAATACGCGCGACCGACAGCAGGAAATAATTGACCAGTTGCGCCGCCGCGGGAACATTGAGATTGTGCCGGACAACAACGACAAGGAAGGTAACTAACAGGATTGGTGGCGGCGATTCGCGACGCTTCCAGTCCCTGAAGGGATTGACTATGAAAGAAAATGGAAACGGTGCAATCGACCAGGCAGCGGTTGAACGACTGAGC
The DNA here is from genome assembly GCA_051010855.1 of Pirellulaceae bacterium. Taxonomy (GTDB): domain Bacteria; phylum Planctomycetota; class Planctomycetia; order Pirellulales; family Pirellulaceae; genus CAJQPP01. Next base: position 14,403 of record JBPCVB010000207.1, read on the forward strand.
GTGGCACGCGACAAGATCATCGATCAACTTGGGCAGGTCATCGTGGGGCAAACGGATGTGGTGGAACAGCTGCTGATTTCCATTTTCAGCCGCGGCCATTGCTTGCTGGAAGGCGTGCCGGGTTTAGCCAAGACGCTGATGATCTCTACGCTCGCGCGAACACTCGATCTCACTTTCAGTCGCATTCAGTTCACGCCGGACCTGATGCCCGCGGATATTACTGGCACCGAGATCATTGAGGAAAATCGCAGCACTGGCCAACGCGAGCGCCGGTTTCTGGAAGGCCCGGTTTTTTCCAATGTGATTCTGGCAGACGAAATCAATCGCACGCCGCCCAAAACCCAGGCGGCCATGCTTGAGGCCATGCAGGAACGCCAGGTGACTGTGGGCCGGGTCCGGCATCCGCTGGCCGACCCGTTTTTTGTACTGGCTACCCAAAACCCGATCGAGCAGGAAGGCACCTATCCACTGCCCGAAGCCCAGCAAGACCGCTTTATGTTCAAGGTCTTTGTCGAATACCCGTCGTTCGATGAAGAGTTTGACATTGCCCGGCGCACCACGGTTTCCGGCGATCCGGATATTGCTGCCGTGATGAGCGGCGAGGAAATTGTGGCGCTGCAAAACTCGGTGCTGAATGTCCCCGTGGGTGATCACCTGGTCCGTTATGCGTTATCGCTGGTCCGCCAGACACGGGTCGGGCACGAGGGTGTCCCCGAGTACGTGGCCGAACTGATGCAATGGGGGGCTGGACCTCGCGCCGTGCAGTACTTGTTGATTGGAGCCAAGGCCCGTGCGTTGCTGCATGGTCGCACGCATGTATCCGCCGGTGACATTCAGGCACTGGCCAAACCGGTTCTGCGTCACCGGATCGTGCTCAGCTTTGCCGCAGAAAGCGACGGTGTCACCCCTGACGACGTCATCCAGCGACTGATCGATGATACTCCCGAACGAGAAGACGAATTGCTGAACGATGCCAGATTCAAAAAGATTTTTGCATCCTGAAGCGATTCGCCGCATCGCCCGTCTGGAGATTCGCGCGCGGCACATCGTGGAAGGATTCCTGTCCGGAATGCATCGCAGTCCGTATTTCGGACAGTCGATCGAGTTTTTGCAGCACCGCCAGTACGCGCCCGGTGACGATCTGCGGCATGTCGATTGGCAGGTCTGGGCGCGACAGGATCGCCTGTACGTCAAGCAATATGAAGAAGACACCAACATGCGGTGCCATCTGCTGGTCGACTGTTCCGGTAGCATGCTGTACGGCGAAGGTGATCTGAACAAGTACGAATACGGTTGTACCGTAGCCGCTTCACTGGCTTACCTGATTCTGCGACAGCAGGATGCCGTCGGCGGCGTGACTTTTGATTCAGAAGTCCGTGATCGCATCCCGGTCAAAAGCAAACGCAATCACATTATGTCGATTGTTAAAGCCCTGGATGTCGACGAGCCCCAAAACAAGACCCGACTGGATGGTGTATTTCAGCGAGTTGCTGAAACGTATCCTCGTCGCGGCATGATGGTCGTTGTGTCTGACTTGTTCGCCGACCCGGAGGCCACGCTCAAGGGGCTGCAGCTGTTGCGACAGCGTGGCCACGATGTAATGGTCTTTCACATCCTGGACGACGACGAACTGGATTTTGAATTCAATGGACCCACGCGATTCGAGGATCTGGAATCCGATACGTGGCTCAACTGCAATCCCCGGGCTTTGCGTGAAGGTTACATGACCGCGCTGGACTCGTTTCTCGATACGATGCGTCACGGCTGTGCAAAAATCATGGCCGACTATGCACTGATTCGAACCAGCGACCCGCTGGATGCCGTGTTGGCTCATTACCTGAGTAACCGGCTGGGAATGCACCACCGCAACTAGTGATGCCGCGAGACAACGAATCAAGAAAAAGTGAACTGGTAAACCCGAACTCCTGAAGTGTTTCAAAACATTCTTTCAACGTCGATGTGGATGTGGGCCGGATTGGCAGCAGCGATGGTGTTGTTGCCCATCCTCATCCACCTGATTAACCGACTGCGTCACCGTCGAGTACGCTGGGCGGCCATGGAGTTTCTGCTGGCGAGCCATCGCAAGAACCGCAATTGGGTGTGGCTCAAACAACTGCTGCTGCTGTTATCACGCATTGCCGTTCTGTTGTTGATTCTGGTGGCCGTCGGACAGGTTGGCTGCGAAAGCGACAACATGGCGCGGTTGTTGGGAGAACGCGTCACGCACCACTATGTTCTCGTCGACGACAGCGTTTCCATGAGCGATACCAGTGGCGGTGCGTCAGCGATCCAGCACGCGCGGCAAGCAATGGGCATGATCGCTGACCGGGTGGCCGGCCGCAACAATCACCGATTGACGGTGATACGATTTTCCGCTGCTGATCGAATGTCGAATTCACCAAGTGCCCCGACAACAACCGCTGCAACCCTGCCGCAGGCCGATCTGAATTCGCGTTTGGTCGACGGGGATATCAACAAGGCCATGGGCGACGTCGCAACGGCCATCGAGCCAACATTCCTGTCGACGCGTCCGGATACCGGTTTGGAACTGGTTGGTCAGCTGATCGAATCGCGAACCGATGAAAACGCCATCGTGTATGTGTTGTCCGATTTTCGCAACCGCGATTGGCAATCGCATGATTCGGTCAAACAGAACCTTGCGACAATCGAGTCTGCTGGCGGCGCGATCGAACTGATTCGTTGCGCACGAACACCGAATACAAATCTGGCAATCACGGACTTGCAGGCCGATGGCAGTGTGCGGGTCGCGGGTGTCCCGCTGATGATGCAGGTCAGTGTCAGGAATTTTGGCAACGACACCGTACGCAAAGTGCAGATCCAGCTGGTTTCAGCAGCTTACCCCGATGAGACTTCGCAGGATTTGGTCCCGGAATCGATCGATCCCGAACTGGATGAGCTGCCTACAATCCTGATCGATGAAATCCCGGCAGGTGAAACCGTTAGTCGGCGGTTCCCGGTGTTCTTCTCACGGCCCGGCCAGCATGCGATCCGCGCAACGCTGCAATCAGATGTCGTGGCCGCTGATAACCAGGCGTGGAATGTCAGCCGGTTTGACAGGGCGGCGAGGGTGCTGGTGGTAGAAGGTCCGGAAAGCCGGGCTGCAAGACTAATTTCGCTGGCGTTAAGTCCCGGCGACATGACTGGATTGCAAGTCGATACCGGATCAGTCGCTGATTTGCGCGATGCCGGTGAAAACGGGCTGGAGCAATACGAAACCATTTTCCTGCTGGATGTAGATCGCCTGGAAGAACTGGCTGTCCAGAACCTGCGTCGTTATCTGGAAGCGGGCGGCGGCGTGGTTTTCTTCTCTGGCCCCAATTGCAACCTGAAACATTACACCGAAAAGCTGTATGCCTCCGGCGACGGAATCTTCCCGGTACCGCTGGCCCGAGTCGCATCGGTGCCCGAACCGGTCGCTGCAAAAACCGCCGACATCGTGGTCACCGGGCATCCCATTTTTTCCTCGGTCATGAATGTTGATAACTCGCCGCTGGATCTCGTGCAGGTGGCTCGCGTTTGTCAGCCGCCGATTGAGTGGTCCGCAGATCAGGACAATGCGGCAACCGTAATCGCGTCGGTTCGCGGACAAACGGAATTGCCATTGATGGTGGAAAAAAGTGTGGGTAAGGGGCGAGTCGTTGCGACGTTGACCTCGGCGGGAGGTCAGTGGAACAACTGGCTGCGGAATCCGACGTTTCCCGCCACGCTGTTGCTGATGCAGGACCACGTGTCACGGGGTCGGGTAAACAGCCAGCGACGGCTCGCAGGCACCGCCTCCCGGTGGGACTTGTCCATGGACAGGTATCGGGCGGATGTCGTGTTTGCCGCCCCCGCCGATGACGAGTTCGGTCGCAATGTCTGGAGTGTGACTGCTACGCCCAGGCCCGATTCATCGGGAACTCTATCTGTTCAGACAGGTGCCGACCGCGAAAACGATCGGCCGGGCATCTATGAAACGTGGCTGACGACCAGCCAGGCCGATCAGGAACTGTCCCGACAGGCCCTGAATGTTGACATCGCCGAAAGTGATCTGAGTTTGTTAAGCCGTCGCGAATTGCTGGGAGAACTGGGCGAGGTCAAGGCCCGTGTGGTCGACTGGGACCAGTTTGGACCGGCATCGCGCGGCCGCCGCGGCACGTCGCTGGTCCGTCTGATCCTGGTGTTGTTAATCATCGCGTTAATTGCGGAACAAATTCTTGCGTACTCGGCATCCTTTCATCCGTCCACGACGCATGTGCGTCGGAGAGCCATCGTTTAGCAGCGAGAAACCTTACCTTGACCATCCTGGCACAAACCGACTCGCGGGTCTATTACGAACTTGCGCCGTTGCTGCCCATGACAACCTGGTGGCAATGGGGATTGCTGTTGCTGTTGGTCGCAGCGATGTTGCTGGGCATGGTGTGGCTGTATCGAAGGGATACACATGCCTTACCGCGACCAGTAGCCGTGACACTCGCGACGCTGCGTGGATTGGCTGTTTTGGGTCTGGTCATCTTTTTTCTGGGACCCCAACGACGAAGCGAAGCCAGGATTGTCAAACCATCGCAACTGGCGGTGTTGGTAGACACCAGCCTCAGCATGGGATTAACGGACAAGCTTCCCGATCAATCGAGTCAGCAACGTGTCGAAACAGTGTTGGGTCTGCTGGGGAACACCTCTTTGCTGCACGATTTGAATCAGCACCACCAGTTGACGGTGTATCGTTTTGGCGAAATGTCGCGTCCCGATGAAATTGTCGTGGCGGACAAAGTCCTGCCAGTGGCGATTGAACCGGTACATTCCCGCGCGCAGTCGAAAGAGTCGTCACTCGCAACATCACGCTGGATTGGCAACCTCGCCGGCGGCGGCTTGCTGGTGGCGATCATAATGCTGGCTGCTACGCTGTTGCTCAAATTGTTTGCGTCTTCAGCCATCAGTGCCTGGACGATCGCCGTTGGAAGTCTGCTGCTGGTCAGCGGGGTCATGGGACTGGCGATAACTGACTTGCTGTCCAGCGATCACGACTTGTGGGTTTCGCTGGGCTGGATTGAGCCGGCTGATGAAGCACAGTTGCCTGTGACGCTGGCTGCCCACATGCCGCTCCGAAACAATCAACAAGTCGATTACGGACTGGATGCAACGAACTGGACAGAGGAACTGTCTCCGCGAGGCACTTCCACACAGCTGGGGGCTGCCATCGAGTCTATCGTTAACACCAGCCGGGGCAACGCAATGGCCGGCATTGTTGTTATCACCGATGGTCGCAATAACGACGGGCCAGCGCCGGCCCGGGCGATGGCTGCAGCCAGCGACGCCAACATCCCGGTATATGTAATCGGTGTGGGTAGCAACCAGGCTCAGCGCAATGCTCGCATCAGCGATCTGCAAGTACCTCAACGCGTATTTCCTGGCGACAAGTTTCGAGTCAAGGCTGTGATTCAGTCGTTTGGCATGTCCGGAGAATCGGCGCGTGTTCAGCTGTTGTCCTCCGAGGACAGTGAGGCAGCATCCCTGAAACTGGAAGATGAGCGCCCCGTTCAGCTGACTGACGATGGCGAAGCCGTAACGGTTGAATTTGAAATCAGCGAGCAGAACGAAGGCCGGCGTCGCTTTACAGTGCAGGTTGTGCCGCCTGGTGACGATCTGGACGCCGCTGACAACGTGCGTTCAGCCAGCGTGGAGATCCTTTTGCGCAAATGGCGTGTGTTGTTGATGGCCGGTGGTCCCACGCGGGACTACCAGTTCTTGCGCAATCAGTTGTTTCGGGACGAAAATGTGCAGGTTGACGTGTGGTTGCAAATGGCTCGACCCGGAGCGGACCAGGAAGCGGATCAGTTGTTGTTTGAGTTTCCAACAACAGCCGAAGCGTTATACGAATATGACTGCATTGTGGCTTTTGATCCTGACTGGCGCGTTTTGTCCCTCGAGCAGACACGTTGGCTGGAGCGCTGGGTATCGGAAAAGGCGGGCGGCATGATCGTCATTGCCGGTCCCGTGTTTACGCCGCAGTGGACGCGTCGGGCGCGCGGCGAGGAAGCCATCGATCTGGTGCGGGCCCTGTATCCGGTGTCCTTTTACAGTCAGGGATCGGCCGCACTGAAGCTGGGCCGGTTCGGCGGCGAGCAGCCTTTCCCGCTGAAGTTTTCCCGCGAAGGTCGCACGGCTGAACATTTGTGGCTAGGTGATTCGCCGACGGACAACATCGCCAATTGGGAACAATTTGCCGGTGTCTACGGATTCTATGCAGTTAACGAGCCCAAGGCGGGTGCCGATATTCTCGCCTACTTCTCTGATCCAACGACCGCCATCGATGACCGATTGCCGATTTATCTGGCTGCGCAATTCTACGGCGCGGGTCGCGTGATGTTTCAGGCCAGTGGTGAGATCTGGCGATTGCGTGATGTTGATGTGACGTTTTTTCAGGATTACTACCTGAATCTGATTCGCTGGGCTTCGCAGGGACGTTTGTTGCGGGATTCCAGTCGCGGCGTTTTGCTGGTAGACCGCAATCGTTGCTGGGTCGGTGATCAGGTAGTCGTTCGGGCGATTCTGCGGGACGCGTCAGACCAACCATTGATGGCGCGGCAGGTTATCGCATCAGTTAAGCGCCCTGATGGGGTGGCGCAGCAAATTGAACTGGTCAATATTCAGGACGCCGCACGCCCGGGCAGCTTCAGCGGCCAATTCCCAACAGCGACTGAGGGAGACTACGAAATTACATTGCCGGTGGTCGATGGCAGTGTGTTGACATCCAGCTTGCGTGCCACTATTCCGGATCTGGAAAAGGTCAAGCCGCAGCGCGACGACGCCTTGTTGCAAACGGTTGCTGATCGTACGGGCGGAAAATACTTTTTTGATTTATTTGACGATGGTCGGGCGACGACGCTCGAACAAATCAATACTGACCGCCTGAACCAACAACGTCAGCCTGTGGAACTGGCCGGTGATAGTGGTTTGGCCAATGTGATCGGTGTCGTTGATCAGGAGAGCTGGTTGCCGGGATCTCCGGACGAGAACTTTGCCAGGAAGTTATCGGCGTGGCTGTTGGGCTGGCTAACGCTTGTCTTTTGTACGGAATGGGTCGTTCGTCGCTTGTACAAGCTGGCCTGACGGGAATAGATGATCGGGCGAGCGCAAAAAAAAATGCTTCGGCCGAGAAAACCTCGCGTGTGCAAGATTCTGCCCTAAGGACAGCCGAAGCAACTTGGCGGAATCTTCGCGAATTTGTTCTGACGCGACTAGGGTGAAAACCGAATTCAATTTCGGATATCCGCAAGTGGATGCAGGGAATGGCAATCGCAACTGCAGACGCGATGGGGAACAAATCCCCCGGATGCAGTCGAGCCATCATGGCGTGCCGGATAAGTTCGTCGCGTGTCTGAAAACGGTTTCTTTCGACGATTCAGTTAAACCGGATGTGGTATGAACTTTTTGAGAATGGAAACGGGCAGAGTGCACTGGTTCATTTCACCAATTCTATTCCCCGGAATCCTCATAAAAACGCCGCAGCAATTGTGCCAGCGAGTCCATTTCAGTTTTCTCGAAAATTTTCTGTCGCCGATTTTCAATTGTACGTACGCTGACATCCAGGCGTTTGGCAATGTTCTTGTTAGCTTCGCCCATCAGCATCAAATCAAGTACTTCGCGTTCGTGTGCCGACAGTTCAGCGAGTGCCTGTTGAAACTTGTGCTTGTCCGATGAGCGGGCCCGCCAGCCGGCATCTTGAGCCAGCGCGTCGCGGATGGAATCATAAAGCTCATAGTCACGACAGGGCTTTTCCAGCACGGTAACGGCCCCTTGCTTGATCGCCTTGACCGTCAGCGGCGTTTCGGCATGCGCTGTAATAATGATCACCGGGAAGCGAATGCCGTCGCCGGCCAGCTTTTCCTGCAAGTCCAGACCGCTCATCCCGGGCATTCGCACATCGGTGATTAGGCAACCGGGTCGATCAGGATCAAAACTTGCGAGAAACTCCTCCGCGCTGCCGCAGATTTCCGCTTGCAGTCCCATGGATCGAACGAGGGCCCGTAGCGATTCGCGGGATCCCTGATCATCATCGACGACGTAGACAATCGGATCGTTAGCGGGCATGACCACCCTTTATTCCGACCGCACGATTACTGGTCGGTATACAGAAATGAAAGGTAGTTCCCATGTTCTCGTTGGGCGTAGCCCATAAACGGCCGCCATGCTCCTCGATAATGGTGCGGCTGATCGACAGTCCAAGGCCCATGCCGGTGGACTTGGTCGTGTAAAAAGGTTCGAACATCTGATGGTAGTGTTCAGGAGGAATCCCGGGACCGTTATCCGCGATCTGCACTTCGATCATCTCGTCAATGGATTCCGTGGTGATTTCGATGTGTCGCGGCAAATCCGCTTCGGTCATCGCTTCAACAGCGTTGTGCAACAGGTTGACAATCACCTGTTCGCACTGAATGCGATCCACCCGAGCTTGCGGCAAACGACCCGCGAGGCGGGTTTCGATATTCGTTTCGCTGTTTCGCGCCTCAAACGAGACCAGATCGATAGATGCAATCACAATCTGGTTAAGGTCAACGGGTACACGTTCCTGTTCTCCCTTGCGGGCAAACTCGCGCAGGCCACGGATGATCTGGCTGGCACGTTGTGCCGCATCACCAATGCCGGTATTCCATTCCTGCAATTCCTGCAGCCAATGCGCTTCCACAGGTTGTCCGGCCGTCGCCTGTCGCAGGGAGATCATCGCCGCGGTGGCGAAATTGGCGATCGCATGCAGCGGCTGGTTGACTTCATGCGCAATCCCGGCGACCAGTTGACCCATCGTGCTAAGCCGAGTCACGTGAGCCAGCATTTCGCGATGTTGCCTGAGTTCCTGCTCGGCCTGTTTGCGGTCGGTAATATCCGTATGAGTTCCGATTACACGCAGGGCCTGGTTGGATTCCGAGCGTGAAATAACCTTGCCGCGGTCGAGAATCCACTTCCACGATCCGTCCTTGCACCGTATGCGATGTTCGTTTTCGTAATAGGGCGAGTTTCCCGAGATATGTTCTTGAAGGTCGTCAAGGCATTGTTGCCTGTCGTGCGGGTGCACGCGCGATCCCCATTCCTCGAATTGGTTTGTGATTTCGTGGTCAGCGAAGCCCAGCATCTCCTTCCAGCGACGTGAGAAATAAACATCGTTGGTTTCGGTGTTCCAGTCCCACACGCCATCGCGGCTGCCATCCAGCGCAAACGACCAGCGTTCTTCACTTTCCCGCAACGCCTGCTGGGACTGTTTGTATTCCGTGATGTCAGTCCCCTGGACCAGCAGGAAACACAGTTTGCCCTCGAAATCCCGTACCGCGGTATAGGCCGACGAGGCATAATGCGTTGTCCCGTCGAGCGTTTGGAAGACGGTCTCGGTCAACAGTGGCTCTTCGCTTTCCCTGGCCCGGTCGATGTTTGACCGGATGATGTCTTGCCACTCAGGAAGATTCCGCCAGGGTGGCGTCTTCCAAAACAACTTGCCAACGAAATGGTCCCGCGGGGCCCCGATGGTTCGAACTGGCAGGTCGTTGATTTCCAGCACGCGTCCTTCGGGCGACAAAATAACCATGAACTGGAATTGCTGGTTGAAAGCAAGCTTGAATCGTTGCTCGCTTTCCCGCAGGGCTTCTTCCGTCTGCTTGCGCTGCGTGATGTCGGCGGCCTGCGCGAGTATGAAGGAAACCTCACCGGACTCGTCACGAATGGCGGTGTATGCGGCATCGACATAACGAACGTTTCCGTCGATTGTCTGGTACCGATCCTGAGCCAACAATGGAGTGTCTTGCATGGTCGCCTGTTGCAGACGCGAGCGAATAATCTCCTGCCACTCGGGCAGACTTTGCCAGGCTGGCACCTGCCAGAACAGCTGCCCCACACATTCCTCACGAGTGCAACCCTGCATCTTGAGCGGCAAGTTGTTAATTTCCAGCACGCGACCTTCGGGTGACAGAATGGTCATGAACTGGAATTGTTGATTGAAGGCCAGTCGAAATCGCTCTTCGCTTTTTTGTGACTGGAGTTCTGCCGACTTACGAACGCTGATATCGATCACAAACGCAAACACAAATTCGTTGCCGCCAAAGTCCACAAGGTTGGTCGTCAGTTCGACCGGGACCATGTTGCCGTTCTTGTGTCGAATGGTTGACTCGAAAGTCATCGATTTTTCACGTTCGACCTGCGACCAGTATTCCGGCCAGACTTCCGCAGGATAGGTGGGATCCAGATCGGGGACCCCCATCTCCAGCAGCTCTTCGCGGGAATAGCCAAACAAGGTCGAAGCCGCTTCGTTGACATAGAAGAACGTGGCATCGTGGCGGATCCAGAATATCGCCGTGCTGCACGAATCGACGGAATACTGGGTCAACTGCAGTTTTTCCTCCACGCGGACACGCTTGCTGATATCCTGAACCAGCGTGCCAACTCCCGACACGCGACCATTGTCGTCTTTCAACGGAAAGTAACTCACAAGGTAATGTAGCCGCGATCCCGGATGATTCGGGTCATTGCGATGCACATTAAATTCAAGCTCCGACACGCCACTTTCAATAACACGGCGATAAATGGGTTCGATAAGATCAGCAAATTCCGGCAGGACTTCGCGAACGGTGCGTCCCAAATGCTGACCTATGGGCAGGCTGTTGATGCGAGCCAGGTGGTGGTTGATTTTCAGAAATCGCAAATTGTTGTCCAGCAGGCACAGGCCAACCGGAGCAGCCTGACACAGCGATTCCAGCTCCGCGAACTGGTCACGCAGTTTTTGTTCGTGAGTCAATGTGTGTTTTGACTGCGACAACAGCGAGACTGCGGTTAACAGAGCAACCAGGCTGACGATGGGATCCAGCCACAATAACCCGTTGTTGCTCGCGGGCAGCGAAGCAAGTTGCTGAACCAGCAACAACCCAAGCAGCCCCGTTGCCATATAGGATGACACGGTTCGTTTGAAATACGCGTTCAGCAGTGACGCTAAAACGGCGACCACGCGCACTGCGATCGACACATACAAAATCAGACTCATGTTCCGTCACCCAAGCTCGATTTTGGGCAGTGGGCAGGAGGTTGATCCTCAACCCGGCCGTGTGAGGAGTTTCCCTTGGGAAATTCCGGTGTGCGACAAGTCCGCGCACCACATACTCACACATTAAACCGTGATGATACCCTAGCGTCCAGGCCGCGTGACTCAGGTGGGGAAACCAATCGCTCGTCAGGTGTC
>JBPCVB010000208.1:0-2697 GCA_051010855.1 Pirellulaceae bacterium
GTTCAAGCTGCTGGAAGACGTCGGCTATCCGGACGCTCAGATTTTTCGCGAGTCCGAACGCTATGACCTGATCATGCTGGGCACGCAAACGTATTTTCACGCCGATACGCAATCGAGGCCCTGCAAGACGTTGGAAAGCGTGCTGCGCAACGCACCGCGGCCGGTGACGGCGGTTCCCAAGTCGGCCAACGACGGGGACGGCATCCTGATCGCCTACGACGGCAGCCTGCAGGCGGCGCGGACACTGCAGGCCTTCGTGTCGTCGGGCCTGCCGACACTGGGCGACGTCCAGGTGCTGTACGTCGGTTCGGAAAAATCGGTCGCCGCGGCCAAGGTCGTCGACCGGGCCATCGAGTTCCTCGATTTTCACGACATCAAGGCGCAGCCGCTGAAGATCGTAACGCTGGACCCACCGGGAAAAGTGCTGGTGGAAACCGCCGCTCAGCAGAACGCGCAGCTCCTGGTGATGGGCGCCTTCGGCCAGTCGAAAATCAGGGAGTTTTTCGTCGGTTCGGCAACATACACCGTGCTGCAGTCCACGCAGGTTCCCGTTTTCCTCTACCACTAGAGCTGCCACAATAGTGCAACTGTAACGAGTCGTGCGGCGGCACGCATTCCTGGAGGTCATCCGATGTCGGAATTCCCGTGGCATACGTTGGGTCTGCTGCTGATGGGCGTGGTGGGCGGCGGCTTGTTCTTGTTTGCACTCTGGAAATTTTTTCAGACGGAATCGGAATGGCACCGCGGCGGCATGCTGTGGATCGGCATTGCCTTCGTCGGCTTTCTGCTGCTGGCGTTCGTGCTGGTCGCCAAACTGACTGGCGGCGGATTTCTGCTGGCCGGACCCGCTTAGTTGGACAGCGCCACAGTGGCTTTTAGGCTTTGCGCAACCGATTGATGTGCCTTCGTTTAACCCCAATACCGTTCAAGTTTTCATAACTACTGTCTGTGCAAACGTTTTCTTCAACGGCGGTTGCTTCCTATGGTGAGGGCGGCATTTTTTCCAACGTGACATCTTGCGTTTGATCACGCGGGGATTGATGCGGTTGCGGCGCACGGGAATCGTTTCGCAACTTATCTCCCAGAGCACCGCCTCAAACCAGTCAGCAAAGCGCGATTCGGTCTGCGGATCACACTCAGGCAATCGCGTCTTCAGGATCTGAAAGCAACCTTTGAAAGACAAACGGTCGACGTCCATCTTCCTGGTCTCGGCGGCCTGCAGCATCATCGCACGCGTGATGAAATGACCCAGCGACACGGCGTACAATTCCTGTTTCAACCCGTCGCTCGTTTCGCTACGCAAGTTCGTTGTCTTCTCCGCCCGGCACGGGTCTTGATGCGTCTTTTGTTCGTCAAAAACAATTTCGATTTCCCACCGTTCGTGATACTCCATGATCAACTCCAACGCCGGAAACTCTTCTGCGTCAAACAAGTTCGTCATCAACCGGTGGACTTCGTCATGGCCTGTACGTTGGGGGTCGTCAAGCTTGTACTCGATCACCCGAACCACGATGCCGCGGCGATCGTTTGCACGATACCAACTGCTGGGATAGATCTTGGCCAGATACGATCCATCCGCCAATTGCTTGATTGGTTTGAGGACCATCGAATTGGTAACCCGGATCAGCAATTTGTGCTTTTCATGCAGCATTTCCCAGCTTTTGTAGCTGAAGAAGCCACGATCTTCCATCAGCAAAGCGTCCTCGGGAATCGCATCCCAAAGTTGCTCGACCAACTTTTTCTCAGAGTCTTTCCAACCGCCATAAGCGAAAGCGAATTCAATGTGGGTGCCCAGTTCCACAAGGCTCACTTTGCGTACCTGCGGAAACGGTCCTTCGCCGCGACTTCCCGAAGAACGTCCCAGATGTTGGTGCGCCTCGCAATCAGGAACATCCTCCACGGTGCCATCGAAAGCAACCTTGCGCATGCCGCGGTAGAAGGCGCCGGGAGTTTGCTCGGTCGCCATTGGCTTGACTACCAAACGATGAAGCTCGACTAACGGTTCGCTTCCCAAACGCTGACGCGCCATGCAGAGACTCGAGCGCGCCGGCGACACCTCTCCCATTCGCAGTCTTCGCGAGACTTTGAAGACTTGCCGAATTGGCATTTCGGTAAACAGTCCCATGGCCAACACAACCAAGATCATGACTTCATTCGTCAATGTGCAAGCGTGTTTTGATAGCTTGCCAGTTACCGCTAATGCTTGCGTAACAACTTCTGGTAGAATGATCTTCTCCATCCCCGCCAAACGATCTAAAATCCGTCCATTCTCATCCACTGGCAAACGTGAGCATCCTTGCTCGAACATTTCGCGACTCCTTGCTGGTGTTGGTTGTTGGTCCAACGCAACACTAGCAGGAGTCGCGATTTATGAAAACTTGAACGGTATTGCGTTTAACCGCGACCCAGAAGAGATTGCCGGATGGACCTTCGGATTTCGCGACAACGTCGTCGGCAATCTCTGGCGGGGAGCGCGTCGGCCACGCGCTCCCCGCCGGAAATCGCAACCAGCGATAAAGCGTGATTTGAAGCGAGCGCGAGCGATTTCCTCTGGGTCGCGGTTAAACGATCGAAACAGAGCTGCCAGCACGCTAAACACGTACCGCCGGGATTTCCTTGTCCCATCCTACCATCTGTCCGCCTGTCAAAATGGCAGAATCTGGCCCTGGCGCCCCGCAGGCCATTGTCCCGGCAGAG
>JBPCVB010000209.1:0-6076 GCA_051010855.1 Pirellulaceae bacterium
CTGCAATTGATCGACGGGCGCGCCGATTTTTTCCAGCAAGGGGCGAACGATTCCGTCGCTTTCGTGCAGCAATTCGGCCAGCAAGTGCAGGGTGGAAATTTCCGGGTTGTCCCGCGATGTGGCAGCCGACTGGGCGGCAGCGAGTGCTTCCTGGGCCTTGGTGGTTAGTTTGTCGAATCGAAAAGTCATGAGATTGAGAAGGAGTTAAAGGGACAACGAAATTCAATAGACAGAAAGCGCAGGAGAAACCGGACATGGTCCCCCCGGGTCAACCGGGGGACCGATCCGTTTTTGTTTCACCTTAGTATGAAGCTCAGTCGTTTTTCACTTCAAACTCGGCATCGATCGCCTCATCATCGTCGGCGGTATCGACGGGCGAATCGGCTGCGCCGGGCTGGGCCTCGGCGGCAGCGCCCGTGCCCTCGTACATGGCCTTGCTGAATGCGTGCGAAGCCTGTTCGAGTTCACTCACGGCGCCCTTGATGGCGTCCACGTCATCGCCCTTGGCCACCTCGCGCACCTTGGCAATGGCCGCCTCCATCGGATCCTTGTCCGAATCGCTCAACTTGTCCGCGTGCTCGGTCATGGTTTTTTCGAGTTCCATCACCATGTGCTCGGCCTCGTTGCGGGCCACTGCCAGATCGTACTTGCGGCGGTCGTCCTCGGCGTGGGACTCGGCGTCAGCCTGCATGTTCTTGATCTCGGAATCGGATAGTCCGGAGGATTCCTTGATCTCGACATTGGCCTCGGTTCCGGTACCCAGGTCCTTGGCGGTCACGTTGAGGATACCATTCTGATCGATGTCAAACTTGACTTCGATTTGTGGCACGCCCCGTGGCGCCGGAGGAATACCAGTCAAGTCAAACTTGCCCAGCAACCGGTTGTCGGCCGCCATTTTGCGTTCACCCTGGGACACCATAATGGTCACCGCGGTCTGGTTGTCGGCCGCCGTACTGAAAGTCTGCTTTTTCTCAGTCGGGATCGTCGTGTTGCGTTCGACCAGTGGGGTCATCACGCCACCCTCGGTCTCAATACCGAGAGTCAACGGAGTCACATCCAGCAGCAAGACGTCCTTGCGATCGCCAGCCAGGACCGAACCCTGGATCGCGGCGCCAATGGCCACGACTTCATCCGGGTTAACGCCCTTGTGCGGTTCCTTGCCGAAGATCTTCTTGACGAGGTTTTGCACTTTGGGAACACGTGTCGAACCACCGACAAGGACAATCTCGTCAATTTCGCCGGGTTCCAGCTTGGCATCCTTTAAGGCCTGATTGACCGGGCCCACACAGCGATCGACCAGCGGATCAACCAGTTCCTCGAACTTGGTGCGGGTAATGGTCATTTGCAGGTGCTTGGGACCATTTTGATCGGCCGTAATGAACGGCAGGTTAATGTCCGTTTGCAGCACCGAGCTCAGTTCCTTCTTGGCCTTTTCGCAGGCTTCCTGCAATCGCTGCAACGCCATGACGTCAGTACGCAGATCGATTGCGTTTTCCTTCTTGAATTCATCGGCGACGTAGTTGATCAGAAGGTCGTCAAAGTCGTCACCCCCCAGATGCGTATCTCCACTGGTGCTGATAACGTGGAATACTTTCATGCCGGCATCGTCTTCGTCCAGTTCCAGAACGGACACGTCGAAGGTACCACCACCGAGGTCGAATACAACGATTTTTTGTTCCTGGGATTTATCGAGGCCATAGGCCATGGCGGCCGCAGTCGGCTCGTTGATAATCCTCGCCACTTCCAGTCCGGCAATCTGGCCAGCGTCCTTGGTGGCTTGTCGCTGGGCGTCGTTGAAGTAGGCAGGAACCGTAATCACGGCCTTGTTGACCGTGTGACCCAAATAGGCTTCGGCCGATTCCTTCAACTTCCGCACGATCTTGGCGGAGATTTCCTGAGGAGTATAGGTCTTGTCGCCGATTCCGATTTTTACGTATTCGCTTTCGCCACCGACGATTTTGTACGGGACCATCTTTTCTTCAGAGTGGACTTCGCCGTGTCGTCGTCCCATAAAACGCTTGACCGAGTAAACAGTCTTGGTGGGATTGGTCACGGCCTGTCGTCGCGCGGGTTCGCCAACCAGAACATCGCCTGAGTCGGTAAATGCCACGACGCTGGGTGTCAGCCGGTTGCCTTCCGGGTTCGGAATGACGGTAGGTTCGTTGCCGTCCATGACGGATACAACTGAGTTGGTGGTACCAAGGTCGATACCAATAATCTTTTCGCCCGTTGCCATTGGAAGTTCCTTGTATATTTAGTGTCGTTGATTTTAGTGTTTGAAATTTGTGGATGGGCATCGCGGAATAGAATTCGCGCAGCATGACCGATTTGGCAGGTCATCCGCCATCACACCCCCAATAAGGCAAGCCGCGTGCCAGAACGAAGGCAATTCCGCCAGCCATAAATGCCGGCTTTTTTTGTATGGCCAAAGCAACGGGCAAAACGGGTAGTCGAGTAAAGATGCCCAGGCCCTGACAAAATGGCACTCGGCAGTCAATCAACCTGCGAAGGTCTGACCCGACCCTTGCCAGGAACCCGAAGCGTGAGCGAGGGGCAACTCTGGCGGGTCCCTCGCTCACGCTTCGGGTTCCCTATGAGATCACGCTAAAGTTTCACGGCAACACGCATCGTCCGAATTTTGGTATCGAAGCAAATCGGTTGCGCAATCCAGATACTCAGGATCCCACAGTCGGCAACTGCGGTGGGAACAACCTGCCAGCTTGGCCTACTTTTGTTTGCGTTCCAGACCTGCCCTGTCCAGCAGCGACTTGTTGAACAGGTTGTCGAGCTGTTCGTCCTGTGGTGGCGAACCATAGGCACCCAGTTCGGTCGGATCGTAAACCAATTCGTAATCGTGCTTGGCAAGCGAAAGGACAACGCCGGGATCGACGCGTTTTTTCAGGCCCTGCAGAATCTTCTTGCCATCGACCTTGATGCCATTGCGGCTACGCAGGTCCTTGATGAACCAATAGCCTTCGTCTACTTCCATCAAGGCATGGTGGCCAGAGATGTTGGCGAAGTTCAGTACGATGTCACAGCCGTCGCGGCGCCCGATTCGCAAACGCTTCTTCAACAACGGAATCGGATCACCACCGCCCAGGGGAACAAGTTCTCCGTGCATCGATCTTTTCCTGTTTCCTGATATGATGGAGTCGACTAGGTGGATGGCTGTTTAAGAATACAGCCGGAAAGGAAAATTAGTCAATATTTCAAGGTATTCGGGGCCACAGATGCCGTCAACCAACAACCCGCTTGTGGAAGCCCGCCAGCGGTTTGATTGGCGGTCCGCCGGATTGCGTTATTACGGTTATAGCTTTCATTTGCGGCAACTTTTTGGCTTTCGGGTGCAGCGGGTCAGTATTGACGCCGGATTCACGTGTCCCAACGTGGACGGGACAGTTGCCGTTGGCGGATGCACATTTTGCGATAATCGCAGCTTCAGCCCCAGTCGCCGTTTGCCCCGAGGTGGCATCAGTCAGCAGATCGACGAGGGTATCCGCCGTTTGAAAATGCGCTACAAATGTGACCATTTCACCGCGTATTTTCAGCCTGCCACGAACACGTATGCGCCGGTCGATCGTTTGCGTGAAGTGTACGAGGAAGCTGTTTCACATCCGGACGTGGTGGCTATGGCCGTTGGTACACGGGCCGATTGCGTGCCGGACAATGTACTGGATCTGCTGGAGGAAATGGCGGGCCGCGTGCATCTGACCGTCGAGTACGGCATGCAAACGATGCACAACAAGTCGCTGGACTGGATGAATCGCGGCGAGCATCACGATTCCATGCTGGACGCGGTTGAGCGAAGCCGTGGTCGCGGCTTTGACATTTGCGGCCATATCATGCTTGGTTTACCAGGCGAATCCCACGCCGACATGATGGCAACGGCCGATGAAGTCGCGCGGCTGGACCTGGACGCCGTGAAAATTCACAACTTGTATGCCGTCAACGACACACCCCTGGCGGAACAGGTACGCAGTGGTGAAGTTGAATTGATGGATCGCGAGACCTACATCTGTACGTTGCTCGATTTTCTGGAACGGCTTCCCGCCCGAATGATCATTGAACGGATTAGCGGTGAAGCTCCGCCGTTGTATTTCCTGGGACCCGCGTGGGCTCAGGACAAGCCCGGAATTTTGCGAGCCATCGACGAAGGCTTTGCCCTGCGTGACTCGTTTCAGGGTAAAAACTGTCGCACACCCAACTATTAACCCGTCCAGCATGACGACGCACGAGAATTCAGCAAACGGCCCGGTCATTTTGATGGTGGACGACAATCCAACCAACCTGCAGGTTCTGTTTCAGACCTTGCAGCCGGATTTTGGTGAACGCTGCCAATTGCTGGTCGCACATACGGGCGAGGAAGCGATCAAGACAGCGGGCAAAACCCGACCCGATCTGATTCTGCTGGACATCATGATGCCCGGAATGGACGGATTCGAAACTTGTCGGCGAATCAAGTCTGACCCGCACATCGCGGACGCCGCAGTCGTCTTTATGTCAGCGCTCAACGAGACCAACAACAAGGTCAAGGGGCTGGAACTGGGTGCGGTCGACTACATCACCAAGCCGTTTCAGGCGGAGGAAGTGATTGCTCGGGTTTCATCGCACTTGATGATCCACCAGTTGACCGTCGACTTACAGAAAAAGAACGAGGAGTTATCCCTCATAAACCACCGGATGAAACGGGACCTGGATGCGGCTGCCCGGATTCAGCAGACGTTGTTGCCCGAACGCGACTTGCAGATACCGGGGTGCAACGTTGCGTGGCGAAACGTGCCCTGCGATGAACTGGCCGGTGACTCGCTCAATATCTTTCCCATCAATGAGCGCTACGTGGTTGCCTGGTTGCTTGATTCAAGTGGTCATGGTGTGCCAGCCTCATTGTTGTCGGTCGCGGCCACACGCAGCCTGATGCCCAATCATCTGGAAGAATCCCTCGTGCTGCGCTGGGATGCGCAGGCAGATGGCTGGGCACCGGAAGATCCGGCAAGCGTGGCGGAAAAACTTAACCAGATGTTCCCGATGGAACAGAACGGGATGAACTTCTTTTCGCTGCTGTATGGATTGATTGACATGCAGGAATCAAAGGTCACCATCGTGTCCGCAGGTCACCCCGGTCCGATCGTCGTGCGACCAGACGGGACGATCACTTCCCATGTGTTTCCCGGTCACCTGATCGGCATGTTTGAAGATGCCCGGTTTGACAAGCACGACATTCCATTGGCCCCGGGTGAACGGGTTGTGTTCCTTTCCGACGGCGTTGTCGAACAACTCAACAAGGGTGACGAACCCTTTGAGCAGGATCGACTCCTCGACGTGCTTAAGCAGACTGCGCGCTCGGACATTGCCGAATCCGTTGACCAGGTTATCAGCACGTTACGCAATTGGGCTGGCCGCAAACAATTCAACGACGATGTCAGCTTGCTGGCATTCGAACTTCAGGCATAGCAGCGAAAATCGATGTGGGAGCGGGTTTGGTCCCCGTTCCCGCCTACTGGCGCAATCGGATCGCTGCTCCCGGATTGGTCGTGCCGAACAGCCCGTCACCTGTGCGAAATCGCCGGCGTTATGTCGTCGACCAGGCTGCGTCCGGTCAGTTTTCATACAAATTCACCTTTGCGGCTTGCTCGGACCCCGTGATGGTTTTGCCCGTCCTCACCGGGCGGGTATAATACGAATTCACTTATCCGCCCGAAGCTGAATTCTTTATTGACCGCAGAGGTATTTCGATGGCCGCCTTACGTTTTTGCGTATGTCTTTTCCTGATCCTTGGCTTGGGCAGTTCGATCGACGCCCAGACCGAGCAACGCGAGTGGACCGGCGCTCACGGCCACTATACGTTCAACGGTCGTATGCTGGCCTCCAGCGACAGCCAGGTAGTGGTTGAACAGGATGACGGGCAACTGGTCAAGGTTGCACTGAGTGACCTTTCCGAAGATGACCAGGCGTACGTGAAATCGAAAGAGGCCCAGGATGCCATGAACGCCAGCGACGATGGCATGCGGCCCTGGAACATGAAGAGTGGCTTGAAGGTAAACGCCCGCGTTGTCGATTTTGCCCAGCGGGAAGTCAA
>JBPCVB010000210.1:0-16592 GCA_051010855.1 Pirellulaceae bacterium
TCCTTAATGTGAATTTGATTTCGCCCGTTGCCGTGGAATACACGTTGACCACCCGGCCCGTACCACCCATCGCCACCAGCGAATGGTCGGGGCTGATATCGGCAGCCAATACCGCGTCCAGTTCCTCGCCGATCGTTGAAATACGGTCGCCGGAGGACACATCCCACAACACAACGACACCGGAACTGCCTGCCCGGCCACCGGCGGCCAGCAGGATCGATCCACTGCGACTGAAGCGCACGACATTGACCGAGCCTTCCGGAAATGGCAACACGCCCGTGAGCTGCAGCGATTCAGTGTCGTACAACAAGACCTGATTCTTGCCGGCGATGGCTGCGATCGGAGCCCAGGGGCTGGTCGCAATGCTGGCCGCCACGGGATTGCGTTCGGTGTATTGCGCCGGTTCCAGTGGTGTCCTCGGCCATTGCGCGACGACTTCAGGGCGAACTAGCGGATTGTCGCCCATGGCAACCGCAGACGGTTTGCGCATTACGGCGCGGCTGCCCTGGTTTTCCAACGCACCCGATTCGATCCATGTCTTGATCAAGTCGATTTCCGCTTGCGGAATTTTGCCGCTCGGTGGCATGACCGGTTCATCATCGTGCGTTACGAGCGAATACAGGTAACTCATATCCGGATCGCCCGGCTCAATGACGGATCCCGATGAACCACCCAGCATCAGGCTGGTGAAGTTGGTGACATCCAGGTCGCCGCTTTTTTTGTCGGGTCCGTGACATGACGCGCAGCGCTGCCGCAGCACTGCCTTGACCTGATCGTCATAAGTCGTTTTGGTTTCCTGCCCGGAAACAAGGCCTGGTGTCCCCGCCAGCACGGTCAGCAGCAACGCGGGGCACAGAACAATTTGGACTATTCGGTGGTGGAACATTTTTGAGTCATGGAGATCACGAGCCGTCTTGGCGCGGCGACCAGATCCCGTTTTCACACTAGTGATTGAACACAAACTCCTGGGAATTCAGCAATGCCCAGAAAACATCTTCCAGGGCAGACAGCGGTTCAGCCGATTCATTGATGTGAGCCTGCAGGTCCTTCATTTCCTCGTCGATGGGTACACGCCCCAGGCACCTCAGGTACAAATCCGTGATGATTTCCGGGTGTGTGCGGCCTTCATCAATTTGGCGCTGGATCACACCTCCCTGTCGGATCTTGTTTTGCACTGTATTGCCGTTTATCAGATGCAGCGCCTGCGACAGGTTCGGATCCATTTTGACTTCGCACGAACACACGGTATCGCGGCTGCTGCGGCCAAAGGTGGTCAGGAAATAGGTCGAAGTGTTGCCATCGGCAATTTGCACAGCCCGGGCGCCCAGTGGCAGACCTCGGAACTTGTTCTGTGTTTCAGTGACCTGACTGATGACGTCCAGCAGGATTTCGGAACGGATTCTCCGCAAGGAAGCATGCGAAAAATTCGAGTCATCCGTTGCGTTGGTTTCGTTGGTTGTTGTGCTTAATTGATAGGTACGACTGGTACAAATGTCGCGTACCAGACGTTTGAAATCGTAACCGTATTCGGCAAACCGGTTGCCCAGTTCATCCAGCAATTCCTGATTCGATGGCGGATTGCTGACACGTACGTCATCGACTTCGTGGACGATGCCGCGACCATTAAAGTGCGTCCAGACGATGTTGGCCAGGTTTGTGGAGAACCACGGGTTTTCAGGTGAAGTGATCCACTCGGCCACGACACGTCGACGATCCTTGCCTTTGACGTCGGGCATTTCGCCTCCGAGAAATTTGGGCGGCATGTTCTGGCCAGTGACAGGATGTTTCGCCTCGCCACCGCGGCGGTTGTAGACCAGTCGCTCACGCGGATCGTTACCGCTCGCCTTGCGGCCGATTTGGGAAAAGAACGCTGCGAACCCGTAATAGTCGTCCATCGTCCAGCGGTCGAACGGGTGATTGTGGCACTGAGCGCACTGGAGACGCATTCCCAAAAACACCTGAGCGACGTTTTCGGTAACCTTCAGGACGTCGCGTTCATTCTCGTAATAGTTGGTTGCCGGGTTGCTGAACGTGTTGCCTTCGCTGCTGAGCAGGTTGATGATCATTTCATCGATGGGCACGTTGCTGGCGATTTGTTCCTGCAGCCAGTTGTAATACAACAACGTCGCTTTGTAGCTGACTCGACGGCTCGAGCGGACTTGCAGCAATTCGGCCCATTTCATCACCCAGATTTCCACAAACTCCTTGCGTTCCAGAAGCTCGTCGACCAGCCTGTTGCGTTTGTCCGGATCGGGATTGTCCGCGAACTGCTCAATCTCCTCGACCGATGGCAACAAGCCGCAGATGTCCAGCGAAGCCCGGCGAATAAACTCTCGGTCGCTGCACAATTCCGACGGCTGAACACGCAATTTTCTTAACTTGTTGTTGACCAGCGTGTCGATGTAGTTGTTTTCCGTGACGTCCTGCCACTGGAATTCCAGATTATTCGGCAACACGATTACGGGAATTCCTACCGTGTGAGTTTCGAACCGTGCCATGACAAACGCCTCGCCGCGATTGGCCGCGGTCATCAGGCCTTGCTGGTCGACATTGGCCGTGTTGTCATTGCTGGACATGAACCAGGCAAGTTCCGTGACGTCCCGATCATTGCCGTCGGAGTAAACGGCGCGAACGGTTAATTGTTGATTCGCGTCAGCACCCAACAGCACGGCATCAGGCGGGTAGACTTCCAGTCGCTCCACCGTGGGAACTTCTCCCGGATCGTAAGCGGCGCCGTCGCGTAACCATTCGAGAATCGTGTCGTAGTACTGATCGTCGATCGTGAAGGGCTGGCCGCCAGTGTGCGACACCTGACCAGTGGCCTTCTCGACAAGCAGGCAATTTTCCGGCAGAGCCAGGTCCACGCGACGACCGGCCATCTCACGCGTGATCCGGTGATAGTCGCCCGCCGGGTCGAACCCGTACAGGGACAGGCGAAAACCGTCTTTGCCACGCGCAGCCCCGTGGCAGCTACCGGCATTGCAACCGGATTTCATAAAGATGGGCATCACGTCCAGCTGGAAACTCACGGGGTGCCGTTCGTTCGAACTGGCAACATTGACTGGAATCTGTGCAGACAGCTCACCGACAGTAATATCGAGCGTGGTTTGACCGTCAGCAACGGGAAACAGAATGTTGTTTTCCAGTTTGGCGATGGCCGAGTCAGCCAGGGCTTTGGTCGCCTCGGCCGTTACATCACGTGTGACACCATCGGGCATGACTGCCTGGACGACCAGTGATTGCAAGTCCCGCGCATGCGTGATGTTAATCTCGGCCGGATAAACGCGCAATTCGGAGGGACTGTTTGTGCCTTCATTGGCAGAGATCAGCGTCGGGGCCATCACGACGACAAGCGTCAAGATCATCAAGACGAAAGTTGCGATTCGTTTCATTGTTGACCCCCTTTTTGTTTGCGTGCCGCTTCACGTAGTTTCTCCAGGCGAGAAAGCGGTCGCGCCGCGGGTTCGGACTGAGGTGGCGTTGCGGCAGGTTCGGCCTGTTCGGTCGGCAGCGGCACATCGACCTGCAATTCAGAGCGGCCCGCCGTTGCCACGACAGACTCGTCACCCATGGGGATCGTTACCCGGCAGAAAACACCCGTATGTTTGCCAGCGGGCGTTTCCGATTTCGTTTGTACTGTGAACACCAGTTCACTGGTGGTCTTGTCAAATTCAAGCCTGGGAACTTCCGTGTGCGGCGGCACTCCCAGCAATTCGGCAGTTGCGGTCCCGTCGAATTCGGCCAGTTGATTGACCTTGCACACGAATTGAGTTTCGGCACCTTGCTCGCAACCCGCGCGTTGCATTTCGACAGTGACAAATCGTTCCGCAACGTCCAGCGTCGCCAACTGTGATGACGCCCACGCATTTCCGCTGACATCCGCGTTCCCAATAACATACATGGGCCACTTGCGGATCTGCGCATTGGCATTGGCGTTCAGCGGATAGACTACTTCGGTCTGACCCTCGGGAATGGTCACTGAGCCTGTCGTGCCGACCCCAGGAGGCCGGAAAGGAAACTGCAACGTGATCGGGGCAGTAAAGCCTTCATCACGATGAGCGATCACACGGATGTTAATGCTCCCCTCACGCACCAGTGGCGCAGTCGGTTGCACAATCTCCAATCGAAACGGCAGCGGTTTGATCACGGCGATGGGCAGTTTATCGACGCGACAGCCCACGTATTGTGTGTTGTTTGGCGGACCAAGCACAAACATGCCTGTGTTCGCATAGTGGCCAGTCAGGTTTTGTGCATCGTCGACATGGCTGACCATCAAGTCGGCAAGTGCCCCGGATATCTCGGCGTCTGGTGCGGCTTCAAAGACGACTGGCATGACGTTCAGATTTCCTGCCATCGGCATCTGTTGCATCGTAACGCCGGCCGGCAAGTTGTCTTCCAGCAGCTTGAGCTCTCCGCCGAAGTTCTGGCGAGTCGCCGCAATCAGGGTAGCGAATCGGTTGCCTTGCGGAACAAAGATGCTCTGACGGTACTGGGTGTATCGACCGACGCGGGGAATGGTGTAGGCAACCTGTCGTTTTGGCGTCGAGATTTCCACACGATAAACAAAGTTCTCGCCGCCCCGGTTCAGCAAGTCGCGAACACGAAAATAGTACTCACCGTCGGCGGGCAATGTAAATCGCTGGTAGGCATCCGGGCCTCGTGAATCGTCATTGCCACCAATGTATTTTTTGTCGGTACCCCAGATGTTGAAAACAGCATCGGCCGGCGAATTCACTCGCCGTGCAAACACCTCAAAATCAAATACCTGATCTTTCTTGCCTGTGAAACTGAACCAGTCATGATCGCCTTCTTCGCTCAGCACACCATTGACGGCGCAGGGAACTGGCACTGATGTCGGCTCATTCATGCTGGCATTGGGTTCCACTTCAAATACGTTGTCCAGTTCGGCCAGCCGAAAAGCGACGGGTGACGGAGTGATACCGAATTCATCGTTGTAAAAGAGTCCATTGCGATAAGCCGTTTCTGCCGGCGTCGTGATCTGACTTTCGATCGGCCCCGCCGGGTCGCCGATAAACGTCACGTCCATCTCCGTGCCCGGTTTGCCACCCGCCGGAAAGACGACAACCGGACGAGGAAAGTTGCCGATGTGCATGCGATAGTGGGCATTGGCGTTGCCACCGTAGGCAGCGTCACGCACCAGCACCGTATACGTGCCGTCCTCGGGTGCCACAAATGACACAAAACAATCTTGCTTGAGCAGTTCGGTATCGTCCTGGGCCAGAATCTCGAATTGCTTTTCGTCCAGTATTGCTATGTAAGGATCGACCAGAAACGTACCCAGACGAATGGCTTCAATTTCAATCGAAATGCGCTGGTCCCGGGTCGCCTGAATCCGGAAATAGTCAATATCTTCGGGAGTCAACGTGCCGGCGACCGTCACGTTGTGTTCAAGTTCCTGCGGAGTTTCAAACTCGTTGTTCGGTTCCGCTTCCGCGACTGCAGGCAATTCGCCTACAAAGAACGATCGAAACTCGGAAATGCCGCTAGTCGTTCGCAACTGGGCGACGTGTTCACCCAGCCGGCAATCGGCAGCCACACTAATCGTGACGCGAACGTTGGCCGCATCGACTTGCTCGATGTTGGTGACCGTGACGCCTTCGGAATAAAGAAATACTTCCTGCGTTTTATCCAGCCGTGCGCCTGAGAATGTCAGCACGTGTTCATGACCCCGTTGCACGCCGCGTGGCATGATGCTGTTCAATTGGGGCGAGGAGGCATCGCATAACATCGGCAATCCTGCAGTTGTCAACAGGAAGGCCGCCAAAACCCGGCTGGGCGACCGGCGCCAAATACAGGCATCAATTCGCTGAAACATGTCGGAGAGCCAAATCTAAATCAGGTCAGTGACGTTGGATTTCGAACAGAATGAATATCAATGGCTATACCAAAAGACCGGATCGAACCTGACCGCCGTCGACAATTTCAATTGGCCGGTTGCCGGGCGCCATGAGTTCCTTGTCCGCAACGATGCCAAGGCAGTGGTACATCGTGGTGGCCCAGTCCTCGACAGTCAGTGGATCTTCCTCAGGTTCACTGGCAGTGGCATTGGACGACCCATAGACGTTGCCGCGTTTCATGCCGCCGCCCGCCATGGCAATACTGAATACTTTTGGCCAATGATCCCGGCCGGCAGTAGCATTGATTTTTGGCGTTCGTCCGAACTCGGTCGCAACGCAAACCAGCGTCGAATCGAGTAGCCCACGCGTATCGAGATCGTTGATCAGTTGCGCAAATCCCTTGTCGAATGCAGGTACATTACGCTGCATGCCACGGTGTATATTGTCGTGCATGTCCCAGCCGCCATACGTCAGTGTGACGAATCGGACTCCGGCTTCTACCAGTCGGCGGGCCAGCAGCATTCTCGCGCCAGCGGTATTGCGACCGTAGGCATCACGCATGCCGTCCTCTTCCTGTTTAATGTCAAAGGCGTCACGCGCCTGTTGGGAACTGACCAGGCTGTAGGCCCGCTCATAAAACGTGTCGACCGCATCCAGAGACTGATCGTTTTCTCGTTGCCGGAAATGCTGATTCACCTGATCCAGCAGGCGTCGCCGTTTGGCAAATCGTTCGGTGTCGACGCCACCTGGCAATTGCAGGTCCCGCACGCGAAAGTTATTGCGCGCCGGATCATCACCGATACTGAATCCCGCAAAAGCGTCGTTCAAATAGCCCGGGCCCGCATAAGGGTTGGGTTGATTTGGAATGCAGACATAAGGCGGCAAGTTGTTTCTCGGCCCGAATTCGTGCGAAACCACGCTACCGATGCTGGGATATTGCAATGCAGGACTGGGCCGATACCCGGTAAACATGTTATGGGTGCCGCGTTCGTGAGCCGCTTCGCCGTGGGTCATCGAGCGGACAATGGTCAGCTTGTCTACGATCTTTGCGGTTTCGGGCAGAAACTGACCAAGCCTTACGCCACTGACGTTCGTGCCAATGCTTTGCAGCGGCCCGCGATATTCCAACGGCGCATAGGGTTTGGGATCGAACGTCTCTTGCTGGGCCATCCCACCCGGCAAATAGATGAAGATGACAGACTTGGCCGATCCTTCTGTGGATTCGTAGGTTTTTTGGTCAGCCTGTGCCGATTTGATGCGGAAAAAGTCGGTTAAGGTAAGACCGATGCCTCCAATGGCACCGACCGTCAGCAAATTGCGACGACTAAGGACGTTGCCAGGACACGACATCTGAAATCCTCCGGAGGGTGCGGTGGGTGAGTGCGGGTCTAGCCTGGCGGCCGTGGCTGGCTATCCCTGCCAGCAGATACGCCTCAAACTAATCGAAAGCCATTACATCGTCAACGAACCGAACGACGCAAGTCGCTGTTAAGAAACACTTTAAGTTTGCCCAAGTGTGCGATTTGGCATACTTCAAAAGGACCAATCGCCGGGCAAATAACGGGTTCAGTGCAAACTGGCGTTAGGCTCGCACAGATATGTCAGGATTTGTCCCGAACGTTTAGCCACAACGTATTGTCTGCGGCGATCAGCCTCGGCACTGAAGTCAATCCCTGGGATGCAGGCATATGTCGGATTCGACGCAGTCCGCTTCCCCTTCCTTCCCAACCAGTTGAAGGCGGGCGAAGGCAGTGGCCAGGTTGTTGAAATTCAAATCAATGATGGCTTGTGGATCGGGCCGGGGATCGGATCCGTCACGCCGGTTTCGTGGCACCGTCCAGTGAAACTCGATCACCTTGCGTTCGATGATTAGTGTTCCGATCAGGTCCAGATGCTGGATGTGCTCAATAAACTCGGCGATATCCGGTTCCAATCCGTCAACAATGCGAACAATCCGTTTGGAAACGAAACGCGGGACGCGAACCAGCCAATCGTTGATGCGTCGCAGCTTGCGATGCGTAATCCAGATTTGTCCGACGCCATAAAACGCCAGGATCGACCCTTCAATGTTGGAGATCAGTGCGTAAGGACGAGGCAGAAACCAGTGGCGCCCTTCGTTAATGCGGAAGACCAGGTGGCGTCCGCCTGCACGAGTCACAATGCGCTTTTCAACGGCATCGGAATCACTCGTTACGGATCCGTGATTCGTTTCGGCAGCGGGATCGGGGATGGTCTCGGACATCGAACGGAGGTTTTTACAGAAGGAGTGTTATTCGCCAGTTGCGAATTCCCGGCTGCGGGTTGCATCCATGGTCGGAAAGTCGTCAGGGATCGGCTGGCTAACCTTGCCGCTGGCAGCCCATTCAGCGCCACGCAAAAACGTAGTGATGAATCCGGTACACATTTGAGATTCGTTGCTGTGTCCAAGGGGCAAGTGAAAAACCCGTCCTTCCCCGTATTCAATGGTAAAGATCATGGGCTCATGACGGCCCGAGCCACCGGTTTCCGGATCCGCGAATGCGGTGGCCAAAATCTGCATGTTGTTAGCCGGCCCGCGAAGTTTGTCATACAGTTCGTCCTTGACGTGCATCCAGGCACCGGGCATCCCGCGCGTCACGGGGTGTTCGGAGTCGCGAACGATGATGCGGAAATCGTGTTGTCGCCCGTGATGACCACCGGGTCCTTCCGCATTGTCGCGGACGACTTCACCGGTCTCGGCGTTGTAGTACACCCACGGACCATTTGCCTGATTGCGTCCGCCCCAACCACCCAGTCCAATCATCTCGTTGTACTCGGGCCAATCGGGAAAGGCATTGTCTGCAGCGTGAACGGTAACGAAGCCGCCACCATTTTTCATGTAATGTTCAAAGGCGTTTTGTGTGTCTTCGAGCCAGGGCTCGCCGTTGTAATTACTGACCACTACATCGTATTTGCTGAACTCAGGAGCAAAGTGCTCGTCGATTCCCCGTGGTGCGGTTGTCGTTACGTCGACTTCGAATAGACCGCTCTCCTCCAGGTAGCTTTTCATCATTTGTGACGTTTGCGGCCAGTTGCCATGGTTGTTCTGTCCGTCAACGATCAGGGCTTGCAGTTTTGACGGCGCCGGTACCGCGACAGACGGAGCATGCTGCCAGGCGTAGGAAACAGCGGGACCAGCCCAGCGAGGCTGGGGCGGCTGAACGTTCCAGCCCTGGTAGTGAGTGGCAATTGGCCGACAACAACAAGGTGGCGGTGGGCAACAGCGTCTCGGCCAGCGCTGCGACATTACATCGGAGACCGGCAGCAGTACCAGACCGACCAGCAACAACATAATGCCGGTCCAATTCACAGGCGGCAGGGTTTTCATGGGTGACCTGAAATATGATTGCGTTTTTGAACCAGCGTTTGATTCTATCGAAATCGCAAGGTGACCGGCAGCAACCGGCTCGGACATCGGCCGATTTTTCGTGTGAAGCCAGTGAATTCCGCGATTCCAGCCAAATTTGCCGCCGCCACGTTGCTATGAATTTGCGGGGCTGCGTACAATCAAAAGCGGAGCAGAATCCTGCAGGGGTCACTCGAAATTCAAAGTGGAAAGGTTCAAGCCATGAATCAGTCGAGCAATTTCGCAAAGTTTATCGTGACCAGCGTCGTGCTGTTCGCGTTCGTGGCGATCGGTTACGTCATTGGCCAGAGAGGCGATGAAGGCGGCCTCGAGTCGACAGCCTTTGCCACCCCGGTTTCCTGGCCGCTGGACAATGCTTCGGGAGGCAAGTCATTGTCGCTGGCAACCGGCTTCATTGCGCTGCAGGACGGCGTGGAAGGCATTTATGGTCTGGATCATCTTACGGGCGACCTGTTTTGTTGGATCCTGAATCCCGCGACCGGCGCGGTCGCCTCGACGTTTCGCGCCAACGTCAATTCCGCACTGGGTGTGGACGGTGATGCTGACTACGTCATGGTGACCGGTGTGATGGATTTCCGAATTGCCAATACTGGTGGCGATACAGTTTCCGATTCAGTCGTCTATGTTGGCGACGGCAACAGCGGCAAGGTAGTCGGATTCGTATTGAGGTACGATCGCCAGGCGATTAACCGTGGTAATTCCGGTGCCGGCCGGCTGGAACCCATTGCCAACATGGTGACGCGGGCTCCCGGTACAGTACGCAATCAGGGTCAAAACCCGGGTCGCTAATATCGTCGATCAGGTTCCAACCTGGACAGGCTCGAAAAAGTAGTAAAAGTAGTTAGTCCGTCCCGGACTGTCATGTGCGACTGCAATCACTGAACAATTGCAGCGGCAACCCTCAGCATGGCTGCGCCTGCCCTCTCTCTCAATATGAGACCATTTGTCTCAGAATGGGTCGCCAGCATCTCGTTTGTTTTTTCGCTTGCATTTTTTGTGAGTGAAAGGCCCGGAGAATTGACCCTAAAATTTTTTTCAGGAATTGGCACGACCATTGCCTATAGGGAAAAGTGTGAGCGGGCAATAAAAGGCCTAATTCTCTTTTCCCTATCCGCCGTCTGAGGCCCGCCCGCTCATCCCGCCAACATCATCGCGGTTTTTGCAAAACCTTTTTTTACGTCGATACGGACATCGAGGACTTTGCCACCGCTAACCATAGATCTCCTGAGTTGTGTTCGATGATTCAGAGTGGAGCCGGTTGCCACAGGGCAACCGGCTTTTTTTGCGCGCCATTCGCGGCAACTGTCACGCAGTTTGGTATCCTGAATCCGGAATACATTGGTAGCTGTTCCCGGGAGTTGATGTCATGCATGCGACAACATTCGTTAAGCGCGCACTGGCCATTAGCGGGCTGATCGTGTTGCTCATCGCAAGTCCGGCTGAAACAGCAGGCCAGCAGGAAAAAGTTTCTGGCGCTCGGGCCGTCGTGGCAATTGAAATCGATGTCAAGAAACTGATTGAACACGACATCCTGAAATCGCAACAGGTCAATGACCTGCTGGAACTGTGGGAAGAGAACACGCCGCTTGCCGCACGCATCAGAAATATCGAACGAATCCGGGGCGTATTCTGTTTTCCCGACTCCGTGACTGACGTGATGTCGCCACCCATCGGCCAGCCATTGCCGATGAACATGCTGGTGCGAATCGAATTCGACAATGGCGCGGCTGCCGATGACATGTATGCGGCGATATCTGCGTCACCGGCGGCCGAGGAAATCGTTGTCGGCGAACACACCTACATCCGCCCGCTGGATGAAATGACCAACCTGCGCATGCATCAGTTTGACTTGAGCACGATCGAGATCGCAACCGAACCATTTCTGAATACTGATCCATTCGAACTGTTCAGCCCTGGACTGGCAACAGCATGGAGCCAAACGCCCGCAGAGGCTATACGCCTGGCAGTCGATCTGGAAGGTCGCCGGGATTTTGTTGAAGAATTGGTCGATTTGGCCAAATCGAATTCGCCGCCAGCGTTTGGAGGTGCCCTGGAACTGGTTAACCGGATGCAGGATTTGCGACTTAGCGCTGATCTCGAGGCAGACTATCTACTGACAATCTGCGCTACCGCCCTGGACGAAGATCAGGCCGAAGAGCTGCGATCGGGATTGGACGGCCTGTTAGGCATGGCGAAGTTTGCCGCACAACAGAATTTGTCAGCGCTTGAGTCGCGCAGTCCCGAGGACGCGAAGGTTGCCCGCGAGATTCTCGATGCGTTGACGGCAACGCGCGATGAGTTGCACGTTTACATTCGAATTTCGCGTCCGGCGGGGTTCGACGCTTTTGCAAGTCGACTGCTGGACGGCGATCATAATGCACCGCGACGTTAGCGGGTGATTGATGAACGTTGGCGACGGCAAACTTTACCCAGTCCAAACGTTTTTCCAAATCCAGGAAATCACCGACCTCACCCAGGGACCGGACCTACCTTGTCCACAGAGCAGCGATGAGACCAGTAGCAAGGATCACATGTTTTTCCTTGCGGTTTCAAGAAGCGGCGGAGGGTCCAATGATCGTACATGTTGTGTTAGCATTTGGTTTTGTGATTGCGAGTGCTGTTTGTGCCGGAACGGCAGTCCCTGGTCGAGACGACAGCGCTTTTTGATGGCGGGCAGCACATCTGGCCGGGCAGCTGAAGAGAGAGCAACTGAATGATCCGCTATGCCGCCACAATTTTTCTCAGTGCCTTTTTGCTGTTTCAAGTCCAGCCGATGGTGGCGAGGTTTATCCTGCCGTGGTTTGGCGGTAGCTCGCTGGTTTGGACCACGTGCATGTTGTTTTTTCAGGTGGCGCTGGTACTTGGCTATGCCTACTCGCACCTGATCACCAATCGCCTTTCACCGGCACAGCAATTGGGGCT
Organism: Pirellulaceae bacterium; assembly: GCA_051010855.1. GTDB lineage: Bacteria > Planctomycetota > Planctomycetia > Pirellulales > Pirellulaceae > CAJQPP01. The sequence goes on from JBPCVB010000210.1 coordinate 12,166, forward strand.
GCATGCAGCGTTGCTGGTGATCGCCATCGTATTCTTGCCGATCAAGCCGGATGATTTCTGGAAACCGGCCGACGGCTTGTACCCAACCTGGCGAATTCTGGTATTGCTGACAGTTTCCGTGGGCTTGCCGTTTTTTCTGCTATCGACAACTGGTCCACTAATTCAAGCCTGGCAAGCTACGACGCATCCCCATCGTTCACCATTTCGACTGTTCGCGTTGTCGAATTTTGGCTCGCTGTTGGCACTGATTTCCTATCCGTTTGTGTTCGAACCGTTTTTTAGTATTCAGAACCAATCCTGGACATGGTCATTCTCATTTGGTGCATTCGCGGTTCTGGCGTTTCTTTCCGGCTGGCAGTTTCGAAAAAAGTCAGTAGCCGAAACGAACAGCCCGAACACCGACAGCGAGCCCGCAACCGAGGGGCAAAGCGCGATTCCAAAGACGACGGATTCACCGGGGCTGTTTCGGTTTGCCCTGTGGTTGATCTTGCCGATGCTGGCGTCAATTCAGCTGCTGGCGACCACCAACCTGATGACTCAGGAAATTGGCTCGATGCCTTTCCTGTGGATTCTGCCGCTCAGTCTGTACCTGATTTCCTTCATTATCTGCTTCGATCATGACCGTTGGTACATTCGGGGCGTGTTCTTTCCCTTGTTGTTCGCTTCGACGATTTTTGCGGTGTTTGTGCAGGAGGCCGGGCCGGACGCCACGATTCTGGCCCAGATTGTAGGGTATTCACTGGTATGTTTTGCAGCCGCCATGTGCTGCCACGGCGAACTGGCGCGGATCAAGCCCGGTGCCGATCGATTGACGTTGTTCTATTTGATGGTGTCGATTGGCGGAGCGCTCGGTGGCGTGTTTGTTGCCGTGATCGCGCCAAGAATTTTCGTCGGCTACTACGAATTCCAGATCGGTTTGTTGTTTACGGTGGTGTTGTGCCTGATGGCCTTTGGCATCCAGGTGCGATCGAAAGACAAGGTACAGGATACGAAAAAAAAGAAAACTTCGGATTGGGGACTCGCGGGGTACGCCGTCATATTGTTTCTTGGATTGCTTGTCGCCTGGTTGCTTTGTTCCCGGCTGGCAGCAATCTGGTCCAATGACAATTTGAAAAACATTGTCGACAAGCGACGTAACGCATACGGCACGCTTACGGTTAAGGAATACGATACTTATCGCAAGTTGAACAATGGTCGCATCGAGCACGGATTGCAATGCACGGAGCCCGGGCTCGAGATGATGGTCACCAGTTATTACAGTGGCTCAAGCGGTCTGGGCGTCGCTATTGATTTTTTGCGTTCGCAAGGAACCGATGATGGTGATTCCAGTCTCGATCTCGCCACGATTGGACTGGGTGTTGGGACCGTCTGTGCCTGGGCCGAACCCGGTGACACGGTCCGTTTCTACGAAATCAATCCCGCTGTTGAAGACGTCGCGCGGGAATATTTTTCGTATCTGGAACACTGTGCGTCCGAGCCGGAAATTGTAATGGGTGATGCCCGACTTCAGCTGGAGCGTGAATTGCGGGAGCAAGAGGAACCTCGCAAATTCGATATTCTGGTTGCCGATGCGTTTTCAAGCGACTCGATTCCCATGCATTTGCTAACCCTGGAAGCAATGCAGATCTACAAAGCGCGGCTCACCGAAGACGGCATCCTGTGCGTGCACACGTCCAATCGTTTCCTGCGATTGGAAAACATCGTCAAGGTGCTTGCCGAGGAGTTGGGTATGCAGGCCGTGCGCATCGATGACTCGCCTGAAGATTACCTGTTTAACAACAGCACATGGGTCCTCGTCACAAACAACACGGATTTTGTCGATTACGTTGTGGGCGAGGGGTGGGATGGCAGCTGGCCTAACGAAAAATACTCAGCACGGTGGACCGATGATTTCGCCTCGATTGTGCCGGTCGTGAAGTTGGGCGACCAGTTCGAGTGGGTCCGGGAACTGTTGGTTGAAAAAGGCTGGCTGCGGGAGCCCGAGGAAGAAGAGGAAAAGGAAGACGAGTAACCGTGGAAAAATGATCAGTGCTGGCCCGCCAACCTGATCAATCCGGTCGGCAATGGCGATGCTCACACCATCTCTGGACGACTGCATCAATTTGCAGGGGCTGCACTTCGGATGGCGGACCCCATAGCACTTTCAGGTTGGCACCGATAATCCACTGATTCAGTTCCATTACGGCCGTCCGCACCTGCTCGGCAGAGTCCAACTCCATGATGCGATCGAAACGCATTTGAACTTCTCGCTTCAAAATCAACGCTGGTGGCAGCACACTCAGGTTTTCGCGTTTGGCCTTTTCCCGCAGCCACCAAAACTCGTTGTCGTGGGTCAGGTCGAGGTTCAGTGGTTTGCCGAGCCCCGACAGGTTCTCAAATTCGCCCTCTTTGATTGCCTGTTCAATTTTGGCTTCGGCGATCAGCTTCCATGCTTTTTGGGAAATCGTCATTGGGGCTTTCTAAACAAGCATGGTCCATGCATCGTCTGCGACGTTGATACGATCGATTTGCAGCTGGCCCGACGACGCGTCGGCTGAAACGAGAATGGCACCCAGGTTGAATTGATCACAAATGGTTTGGGTGTGATCAAAACCGGCGACAAAAATTGCGGTAGCCAGGGCATCGGCCATCATCGCAGAATCTGCAATGACGGTTGCCGCCAGCATATGATCAGCAGGCCAGCCAGTGCGGGGATCAATAATGTGACCGTATCGTTGTCCCGCAACCACAAATGATTGCCGCCCGCTGCCCGAGGTTCCGATCGACTGGTCTTGCAGGGCTACCTGCGCCAATCGTACACCGGGACTTAACGGATGAGTGATACCAACCTCCCATCGCTGAGAGCCGTCGCGCAATCCGCTGGCCACCACGCTGCTTTGACCGCCGTGAATCAGGAAATGTTCTGCTTCGTGGCCATGCAACAATTCACGAACTCGATCCAGCGCGTAACCCTTGCCGATGCCACCCAGGTCAAGTTGAACCCGCTGATCAGTCAACGAAATTGATGATTGTTGTTCGTCCAGCCGTATCGTATTGTTGCCCACGTACGGAAGTAATCTCTCGATGTCGACCGGCTCGGGCAGCCGGCGTTCATGGCGACACATTTTCCAAAGTCGCGAGAGTGGCGTGGCCGAAATATCAAAGGCTCCGCCCGACGCTCGGCTGATCTCCACGGCCGAACTCAGCAAATCAAACAGGTCGCGCGAAATCTTCAAATGTTCACCATTTTGAAGCTGATTGATGGCGGACATCGGGCTGGAATCGCGATAGATGGAAAGTTCCTGCTCCAGATCCGCGATCAACTGCAGTGCCTCGGGAGCATGCCACGCGATAGTTTGCTGGTTTTCGCCGTCGCATAACAACTGGAACAGACATCCCATGGCATTGGCCGAGTAGCTGAATACCGGACCACCGGCCACCGGTATGACCGACGAGTCGGCTGCAGGTTCTTCGCCGTCAAATAGCGAGCCCAGCAAATCCCGGCGTGAGGGTTGGTCTTCCTGAGTCATCAGCGAAAATCAGAGGATTGAATCGGTTCGCACTGCAGACCATAATTTGGTCGGACGGTATTCCCAAGATCATTTTAGCACTTGCTGACGTTGATCCGCTTCTGATGAGATTCAAACAAGTCAGCCTGGTCACGGCCTTTCTGCTGGCCGGATGGGCGGTGGCCTCCCAAATTCAACAGCGCACGCCGGAACGACCCGTGACTCGTGCACAGCGACCGGTCTTTGAGCAAAAAGACTGGGATAGCATTTTCTTCGAGGACATTTTCGCAGAAGGCCTGAGCGGCGAGCGGCCCGGCTTCGAATCGGGACCGGTCACAGAAGCCGTTGTTGACGTGGGAACACCGTCCTCCGGTGGATGGGCCGGGATCATCGATGCGGCGGAGTTGGAAAACGAAGTGAAACGTCTGCAGGTCGAAGTCTCAACTCAGATCACTACGCCGGTCAGGTTCAAAACCTCGCACACACAAATCAGCGACACCTTCTCCCAGCTGGCCATGCTGTTTGCCGTTATCGGTCAGTATGAAGATCAAGTTAGATGGCAGGACGCAGCGGTTGCTGCCCGGTACGCCTTTTCGGATGCCAGCGCAAAGACACGCAAGGACGATATGGCGGCGTTTAATGCAGCCAAACAACGCAGCGAAACGTTGACAGAAATGGTGCGTGGCGGCAAGTTTCCCGACGAGCCGGAAGCAGGCGATTCGACCGCCGTCGAAGATTGGTCAGCAGTGATCGATCGCAGCATCATCATGGAAAGACTGGAAGTGTCAGTTAGTGAATTGCTCAAGGAACCGACTTCCAGTGAAGACGCACTCAAGGCAGATGGTGACGTTGTCATTCACGAGGCCGACATGATTGCCTTGATGGGACGGGTCCTGCAACAGCCCGGCATGTACGATGCCGACGATGATGACTACAACC
>JBPCVB010000211.1:0-3337 GCA_051010855.1 Pirellulaceae bacterium
CTTTTCTTGCGATCGCTCCCGCGTCCTTACGGGCCTTAACGGAGCAGAGCGGCGGCGGCAGACCCTACGGTGGGCGTAGCTCAGATGGTTAGAGCACCGGATTGTGGTTCCGGGGGTCGGGGGTTCAAATCCCCTCAACCACCCTAAGGGCCTGAGGCCTGTCTACCCCTGATGGTGGTTGACACCTGGGACCCGCGATTATTCTTCCGCGAACCAACAGATGGTATCAAAAGAAAATGGTGCGATGTTTTATAATCGCTCCCTTCATCCGCTGAGGATGATTTCCGCCCCATCTGGTTTGTTCTTTCGACCGGACTCACGAACGAGCCAATGTCCGACATCATCGTATCCCTCATTCTCGCGGATTGAATCCCAGGTGTTTACAAGTATCCCCAGCTCCCCCAACCCCAGCCATGGCCATGACTCCATGAAAAGTAGATCTGTCCGACCAGACGATGATCAAGTTCGTACCCGTTGGACAGAATGCCAACCGTGCTCGGCTCTCCGAACACGCTGAAAGTGGATCCGACCAGACCGACGAATTTCCTGATCGGTCCTGTCACAAAACCCGCATTGACGTTGCCGATCTCCGCGTGATCAAGCAAGTGGAGCAACTCTTTTTCCGTGGCGTGGCGAAAGCCTTCGAACTTGCCACCGACGCATTGACTCCCGACCCTGGCAATTGACTCCCGACCCTTTAACTGAGCTCTTTGACTGAACTCGCGTGCACGCCCGCAAGCAAGTGGATTATGGTTGCAGGTACACTCGCTTGCGCGTCGTGCTTGTATCGTCTGAAACGTGACTACAAGTCGCTGATGACCGATGGCAAGATCTCGTCATAGAAGAATTCGATGATCGCATCGTCCTCGCCGTTTCTTGCACCGGCAGTTACCACCACGATCAGGTCGTGTTCGGGAACCAGCAGGATGTGCTGACCCATGAACCCCAGCGCGGCATAAATATCCTGCTCTTGATCACCGCCCGGGTCCGGCGGAAGTACCCACCACCAGTAGCCGTAACCGACTAGCCTGCCTTTGGCAGGATCGAACTCGACTTGTCGCGAAAGCGAGTCCTCGACCCATTGTCGGGGAACAACTTGCTGGTCCTCCCAACGACCCTGGCGTAAATACAACAATCCCAGCTTGGCCATATCACGCGAACGCAGATCAAGGCCGCCACCCGTATGCGGATGTTCTTCCTGATTTCGATACCACCTGGATTGCTGGATCCCCAGAGGTTTGAACAAGTGCTCTTCGGCGAATATGTCGGCATGCACTCCGTAACGTTGCTTGATCATGGCCGAAGTCAAAATCACAGCGCCGCTGTCATACTGGAAGTGCGTGCCCGGATCGTAAACCATGGGACGGTTGAGAATAAACTCCGTCCAACCCTGCGACTTGCGATTCAACTGGAAATGTGGTGAGTCCTTGCCCCGCTCATGGTAGTCCGTCCCGCCACGCATCGTCAGCAAATCCTTGAGCGTCATCTTCTGGCGCTTTGGATCGTTGGAACGATCCGACCGATCAATGCCTTCCAGGTCGGGAAAAAAATCGAGCACCTTTTCATTGACTCCCGAGAATTTCCCTTTTTCAATCGCGATCCCGACCAGTGCTGACGTAAAGCTCTTGCTGACGGATTGTTGGGTGTGCAATTCATCGGCCTCGTGACCATCGAAGTACTCCTCGACCACCAGGTGGCCATCACGTACGATCAGCAAGCTGTGCACCTTGGCAACCTCTTCGTCGCGAATGCGTGTCACCAATTGTTGCAACCGATCGGCATCCAGTTCCTTGTCGGCGGGCTGGGCGCGAGTCCACTCGTTGGTTGGCCAGGGAGTTTCATCCCTGCGAATTTCTTTTTTGCGAACATAGACATAGTAGGCTCCGGTCAAAATTTCTTCATTCTGATCGAGGAATCCCGTTTCCAGAGTTGTGTCGTCGCCTGCCTCAACATCGATTTCGAATGTCACGTGCGTCGCGCCCGAATCCACCGGCCTACTCCAGCGATCCACTCCCTCGATCGCCAGGGTAGCCTTTACGATTTCCAATGCGGTGCCCTGACCATGGGAATCCGGCCCGTCGATTGAGCCACCGTCTTCGCGGGGCCACCTTCTGAGTTCCACGGTGTACGTTCCTGACTCGGCGAAGCGAACGGAGTTTATCCGTGATCCGGAATTTCCTTTCAGCACATGATTTTGATGCCAGGGTGCGCCACCTTTCCGTATCCAGTCGTGAGAATACAGCACGGATTCTGATTCAACACCGATCACGCTGGCCGGATATTCGCGGGTCTGGCTTTCAATAACCCGCCACCAGGTTTCGTAAAGTTCCATTAGTTCGCGCGCTACCGCCGCTTGTTGGTCGAACAGGTTGTATTCCTGTGCGCGATCGGTTTGCCAGTCGTACAACTCAAATTCGGAATCCTTGTTCTTTCGTGTCAGCCGCCATTTGTTGGCAATCTTCCCGTCCACGACTTCATCTTTCATGACGCAAAGGTTCTTCCACTTGACCAGATCAGCAGTCCGTTGCGTATCCACGATCCAGATTCGTGACTCGGGAACGTGCGCTGAATCCAATAGCATGGGTTTCAGGCTAATGCCATGAATGGCTTTTCCACCGGAAGGCTTTTTCAGGGCGAACAAGTCGACGAACGTCGGAAACAGATCCGCCGCTGCGGTTAACGAATTGACATCTCGTGCGGTAGACGGCGTGCCCGCCATGCCTCCGCCCTTCCAGCGAATGAAGCAGGGAACATTGTGCCCGCCTTCGTAATGGCTGCCTTTCTTGCCACGCAAACCACCCATGCGTTGCCTTCCGGCAGTGCCATTATCGGTGGTGAAAATGACCATGACGTCGTCAGCGATTCCCTGGGCGGTGAGGAACTCATCGAGACGTCCCATATTGTGGTCAATGTTCTCAACCAGTCCGTCGAACCCGGCTTTACCACCCGGCGGAGCATTGAAAGGACCGTGCGCGGCGTTGGTGGGGATGTAACAAAAGAACGGTTTGCCTTCCTGCAGCGCGTCCTCCATAAATGCAAACGCGTTGGAGAAAAAGTAGTCGGTGCAGAATTGATCGGCCTCCTTTACGCTGCCGTTGTGAAAGTAATGATCGTTGTCGGTGGGATCTCCGGCATGGTTTTTGGTTGCTTCTGTTGCTGCATAATAATCGTTTCGCCAGTAATCCGGCTGTTGGCCAACACCGCCTCCACCGTGGATCACCGTTGTATCAAATCCTCTGAATCGGGCCGCAAAGGGATAGCCCTCACCCAAATGCCACTTGCCGAACACCCCGGTCCGCCAACCATTCGCCTTGAACACGTCTGCGATCGTCAGTTC
>JBPCVB010000212.1:0-8101 GCA_051010855.1 Pirellulaceae bacterium
GTTTGGACTGGGCGGCCAGGATCTGGAATTGTTCGCGCGCCGGCGTTACCGGCAAACCGACCCAGGTTTGACCACCCGCGAGGTCATGCATGACCCCACCTTTGGCCCCCACGATAGCTGCCTGACCGATGTGGATGTGATCACCCACCCCCACCTGACCTGCCAAAACCACAAACGACTCCGTCTCGCTGCTACCGGCGATTCCAACCTGTGAACACAACAGGTTATGTTCGCCGATCTGGCAGTTGTGGCCGATCTGAACCTGGTTGTCCAGTTTGCAGCCGTTGCCAACTCGCGTAGTTCCAAACGTGCCACGATCGATCGTCGTCGCGGCACCGATATCCACATCGGCACCAATTTCTACGTGACCCAGCTGGACTCCACGCCGGTGTCCATTCTCGTCGGAATCATATCCGAATCCGTGCGCACCAATCACAGCGTTGCCGTGGATCGTCGTACGATCACCGATGACTGTCTTCTCATACAACACGGCGTTGGGAAAGATCGTAACGTCGCGACCGATTACGCAATGTTCGAGAATTCTGACCCCTGAGTGAATGATTGATCCGTCACCGATCGATGCGTTGTCACCGACAAATGCACCGGGATAAATATCCACATGCTCGCCAATGGTGGCGGTGAGGCTGATAAACGCTTGTGCACTGATGCCGATGCCTTTCCGCTCGAAAGGTGGACGGAGCAGGGCAACAATTTTGTGAAATGCAGTTTTGGCGTCCGCGCATTTAATGTGAGGCTTGTTGCAGTTGGTCGCTTCAGCGGGAACGATTGCTGCCGCAGCGGCAGACGCATTGAACTTGTCCATCGTTTTGCCGTCGATGGCGAAGGTCAGGTCGCCGGCGCGAGCACCCGCAATCGCGTCGACACCCGTGATCTCGATGGAGCCATCGCCTAAGAGCTCTCCGTCGACCATTTCCGCGATCTGCTGCAGCGTCATCATGGGGGCAGGCGTCCTTTCCTGATCGATGATTCACGTTCCTGCGCAACCCGGCTGCCGTGCCGGAACGCAAGTTCGCGACAAGTATCGTATGACAGCTGGTCGAATGCCCCAAGTCGGATTTCGAGTGCTGGCATTCGCGGTCGCAGATACCGTGATAGCCTAACGGACACCCAGCGGCAGATAGTATTCGACGCTGTTAAGCAGGCACCACCAGACGTCCTGTAAGGCAGTGCGCTCGTCGTCGCTGTTGTCGAGAATGATGTTGGCCTGCTCGATTTCCTCGGGCCGAGCAGAACGACCCAGGGCAGCCAGCACGAGATGCTCGACCTTCTGGGTCCTCGACATGTTGCTGGCGGCAATCGCATCCAGTTGGCGTGCTACTCGCGGGGTGGTGGCCCATTGATTGTCGTTGCTGGGCACAAACGGCAGGATCGTTTGCGGTTCCATTTCCGTTTGGCCTTCGACCCGCGCCAGCAACCCGGCCGACAACGCCTCTTCCACTTCGCCACTGCGATAAGCCTGCGCGACGATGCCCAGAGAACCGATCGCCGACCGTTGGTTTTCCAGACGGTGGTAGAAAATATTGAATTGAGGCGCCTCGCCCAGGAACGGATTGTTCGCAGCCAATTGCTCTTCTGTTCCGACCCCGACGGCGAACGCATCCGTGGACGCGATGGTTTCCACCAGCCATTGCAAGTCAAAATCATTGGCGGCAAACTGGGTTGCCAGTTCTGAACGAATCTGCAGCATGTCCGGGTCGGCATTGCCATCGATGCCCGACAGTGGCACGTTCAGCATGCAACCCCATACGAAGTCGACGATGGTTTCACGGAAAAGTGGTGAGCCCGCAATCATTCTGGCCAATTCAGTTCGTCGATCGACCTTTTCGACGAATCCGTTGGGTCCAAGTTCAAACTCGTCAAATTCAGGGTACGCTTCGCCTGGTTGTCCATCGCCGGCTGTGAACACAATTGGTGCATCAACATTTTGCTCATCGGCCAGCGGCAGATAGTTCCGGTTGACGACGAAATATTGACCATCGCTACCGGATTCAAGGGGTTCAAACCTCAGCTGGGCAAAGAACGAATGAAATTCGTAAAAGTCCTGTTGCGTGAAGTCTGTGACAAGCTGATTTTCGCTGTATGAGTTGTGGCATTGGGCGCACTGGGTCTCGCGGCCGAGGAAGGCGCTGGAGACGTGCGAGCTGGCTAGTTCGCGGGAAGCGGAGAAACGTTTTAACAACGCGACCATATAGCTGGCGGCCGGGTTGAAATCCTCTGCCTCAGTTGCCGTGGAACCAACTGCCGAGATCAGGTCATAGGCCAGGGTATCCAGGGGATCATTATTGGCGATTCGGTTGGTCAGCCAATCTCGTACCCGCAGCATGTCGGCGTCAGTGGCCTGCATGGACGGGCTGATACCAAGCAGGTTCCAGGCCAGCATTTGACCCCAATACCGGTCGAACTCGGCCCGGAATTCCGGATCCTCAAAAAAGTGATCGATCAGGTCATCGCGGATCAGCTCAGGCGATTTGGACTGTGCGAGGAGGTCGTTGATTTCTTCCATTTCATCGGCCTGCGGAGCTCGTCCAAGGGCCCGGCTGCCCAGTCGATTGGCCCAGTTTCGCAATTCCAGCATCTGCGCAGGTGTGTAATTATCCTGTTGCCAGGCCGCAATCAGGTCCTCATCGATCTCTTCGGACATTGCCTCGGACGACAGAGGCTCGGCATCAACGCTAACCGTGCGTACATAGGCAGCGGGAAGTACGAGTCGCGTTTGATCTTCCGGAACATCATCACGCCGGACAATTTGCGAATCACCCGGAGCCTGTTTTCGTGGTCGGTTATCGCGTGACGGATCGACGGTGTTCCGGGCCATATCGCCATCGGGATCGGGCGTGAACTGTTCCGGTTGATCGTCATCGCGGGGAGTGGTGACTGGCGGGCTCTGCTCAACCAAATTGGGAATATCGTCAGGGCCGTCCTGTTGGCCACCTGACAACAGCCAGATCGTTAGTGCGGCGGCCACCATCAACACGACGGCCATGGACAAAATGGAGACCCAGTCGCGTGATCCACGCGTCGTTGCCGCGTCCTCGGCTTGCGGTAGCGAAACGGCATCGGCAGGTGCGGTGTGCATGGGCGAGGTAGCGGCGTCGGCGATTGCTGCCAGGGGCACCTCGTCAGTCGACGCGTCTTCGGCTGGTCGCTCAAGTCGTTCATTGACATAGCGCGCAATATCCTCAGCCGAACGACCCGGTCGGGCGTCGGTCAGCGCTTCTTCCAGAAACGCGTCAAGGATATTTTCGTGTGCGTCTTTCATGCCATGTCAAATCAGTTCGACGTGATCTTTCGTTCGACGCACTCCTTCAGCCGGGACTTGGCCCGTTGCATCAGGTTCTTCGCGCCGTTTTCCGTAATCTCCAGTTTGTCCGCGATGTTGGATCGCGACATCTTGTCACGAAACCTCATTTCCAGCGCCCATTTGGCACGTGGATTAAGCTGGTCCAGACACGCGCGTAACGCATCCACGTATTCCTCACCATGGCCATCGGAAACCAGGTGAGACCAGACTTGTTCAAATTTTTGCACATCCTCCACCGCGATGACCTTGCCGGCCCTTCGCTGCATGGAAATGAAAAGGTTGTGGGCTATCCGTCTCAGATAGGCCGCCGTTGCATTCTCGTCGTAATAATTGAACGGCTTTTGCAAGATCTTCAGGAACGTATCCTGAACGAAGTCGTCCGCCTGCGCAGCGTCGCAACCGAGCGCCCGTAGATATCGCCACAGTCCGAGCTGATGTCTTTCAATCAGTTCGGCTGGATCGATGTCCGACGAGGATATCTGAGGTTGGTTAGCCGATGGGGACGATTTCATGCGATCTCGTCTGGGAATTTAACGTCCAGGCGGGGCCGGGTGTACTCAGAAGGTCGCCAAAAACAGCCTGGATGCCCGATTTGCGGGGCCTGGGAGCGTGCCACCACTCACGATGACTCTAACATCATTGGCAGAATCGGAAAAGTTAGCCAGCTTGAGGGCGGGGTCAGATGGCGAGAACGAGCCAGAATTACCTGGCAGAAACACGGCAATTTAGCGCTATTCGTCCACTTGCCCTGACGGTCGTGTGGTTTCGCTGTGTGAAAGACACTAAAACAGCCCGTCGATCACTTTGCCACTGTTGGCAATCTGCATGGGTCGTCCACTATTGCTGGTGAACTCCGTGTCCAGGGAGATCCCCAGCGCCTTGCAGACTGACGCCATCAGGTCTTCGGATGTCCATGAGGGGCCTTCGACCCGCGTGCCGTCTTCGTTGGTTTGGCCAATTGCCCGGCCGCCCTGCATGCCGGCACCGCCCACCACGACGCTCCACGAACGTGCCCAGTGATCGCGGCCCGTATTGCCGTTGATGCGGGGTGTTCGTCCGAATTCACCCATCCACAACACCGCGGTGTCTTCAAACAGACCGCGTGCCGTCAGGTCCTCGATCAAGGCACTCATGGCCTGGTCGAGTACGGGCAGACGCTGGTTTTCCAAAGTTTGAAAAATGTTTTGGTGATTATCCCAACCGCCGAGATTGACCTCAACAAACGGCACTCCCGATTCGACCAATCGGCGTGCCATCAGGCAACCCCGCCCGAAATTGTTATCGCCGTAGCGCTCAATAACCTGCGGAGGTTCCTGATCCACGCGGAACGCCGACATCTGCTGACTGGTCATCAGGTTCAGGGTTTTCTGAATCACCTTGGCGTGCTCCACGGCGCTTTGGCCGCGGTTCTCGTCGATGAACCCTGACTCGATCAATCGCAGCGCCTGCATCCGCTGGGTCAGGCGGTCAGGAGACATGTTCATATTGAGGTTGCGAACGTTGCCGTTGGAATCGACCGAGAACGGTGCCCATGCCATCCCCAAAAAACCCGGGCCTTCGCTGCCGCCGCCGACACTGACAAATGGAGGTAGATCCAGTTCGCGCTCACCGGCCAGCTGATGCGAAATCACTGAACCGTAACTCGGGTGCAGCATGTTTGGATTTGGCACATAGCCGGTATGCATGTAGTAACGGCCTCGCTGGTGATCGGCTTCCCGCGTACTCATGCTGCGAATGATGGACATCTTGTCCATTTGTTGTGCCATCATCGGCATATGTTCACAGATCTCGACGTCACCTGTGGTGGCAATCGGACGAAAAGGGCCACCAGTACTGACGCCCGGCTTGAGATCCCAGATATCCAGCGTGGAGGGGCCGCCGCCCATCCACAGCAGGATGGCACTTTTGCGATTGGAGGCCAGGGTCGAGGCGTTGGCACGCAGCGTCTGACCCAATGCCAGCGCGGTTCCCGTAAAAGCGGAGGCACCCAACAGGTGTTTGGCAAAGTGTCGCCGGGTCATGCCGGCTGGCGTCTGATATCTCATGGCGTAATCCCCTGTTGAGGACGGCAGTTATTTGTGACTAACCTGGTTAGTGATTGAAAATGAACTCGTTGCTGTTGAGGATGACCCACCAGATATCGCGGAGTGCCTCGGTGGCATTGCCCTGACGAGCGTTATATATCTGCTCGGCCATCCGCATCTCGTCGGATTTTGCGCGACGCGACAACCCGGCCTGGAACAGATAGTGGATTTTTTCACGCGGTCGCGTGCCAGGGTCATTGGCGAGACGATTGAGGAATCCGCCATCGCGGCCTTCGGTCGCCTGTCGCATCATCTCACCATTGAACATCATCAGGATTTGCGGAATCGTACCGTTGAAGGACGTGGTTTCGTCACCTTCATCAGTTCCAAAGGCCTGCGAGAACTGTTGCAGCCAACGGTTCTTGCGTTGCTCCCGCTCTTCATAGCTGCCCAGATTCTCGTCGGCACGGGATGCCACCAGCAAGCTTTCGTACAGCTCTTCGGCGCGCATTTGCCTGAGATAAAAACGCGAGAACAGGGGCGTTGTACCCGCTAATGGATCATCGACCAACGAATCCGAACTGCGTTTCTGTTTCGGTATTTTGCTGGATAACCCGTAGGGACGGCTCAACACAATCCAGCGGATCAACTGGCGAACGTCAAAATCATGATTGCGAAATTCGCTGGCCAGATAGTCGAGCAACTCGGGGTGGGAAGGCACGTTGTGCGGTCCCATATCATCGACCGGCTTGGTAAACCCATAGCCCATGAAATGTGCCCACGTGCGGTTGACCATGGCCCGGTCCAGCCACGTCGATTGCAACATCAAGTTGGCAAGTTCCTTGCGCCGATTGACTCGGTCCTTGTCTCCGTGAGGATCGATTGCTGTGCCATCGACAAACACCGGATAGGAAACCTTGACCACTCCGTTGCGTTGCTCGAAAAACAATGCCGCCCGCTCAATGTCAGGAGCGGTTCCCTCCCCATTGAAATTTTGATCAATCAATTCCGGAACAACACCGTCGGCTCGAGCACGGCGATTTCCGTTCGCACTCGTTTGGCGAAAGAAGGCGTTCATGTCCCAGTAGGTTTGCTGTTCCCATTTATTGAAGGGATGGTTGTGGCATTGGGCACACTGAACCTGCAAGCCCATGAAAATACGCGAAGTTGCGGCTGTCGCCAGCGTCGCATTCTCCTCATTCACCTTATCGATCAGGAAATTAACCGCGCCGTTGAATCGCTCTCCGCGAGGCGCGGAATGACCGGTTGCCGTAACCAACTCATATACCATGCGATCGTATGGCTTGTTGCGGGCAAACGAATCACGCAAGTACTTTTGCATTCCCGCGCGACTAATTCTCGAACGGTTGTTATTGCCGCCGGTGCGACCAATCAGCAGGTTGGTCCAGATAGTGGTCCAGTTCCGGGCAAAATCTTCGGTGTACTCGTCGTCATCAAGCAGCTGATCCACCAGGTCGGTGTAGCGATTGTCGGACTTGTCTGACGTGAATGCGTGGAGTTCATCGACGGTCGGGACGCGACCAAGCAAATCCAGATAAACTCGGCGGCACCACTCGTAGTCCCGGGCAGGTTCGGTCGGCTCAATTTCGTAGGCGGACCACATTTCCTGCACGAGCCGGTTAATTTGCCGAACTTGAGGCGGTAGATCGCTCGCTTCCGTCCATTGACGGGTGTTTTGGGCAGTGGCCAGCGGCAAAACACTGCCCAACAGCCAAGGCAAAATCACCGGTAGCAAACAGGTCCTGCGTCTCATCGGATTCAATCGCCCTTTTTGCAAGTGTCGGGTGCCGAATGCGAATTTATTCTAGCCGAAGCAGGTCGCGGAATTGGTGGAACGGGATCCTGCCGGGTCTGGTCGCAATGAGTAAAATCTCGGCGGCCAAAAAAAAAAAGGCCCCTGAAACAGGGACCGTTTTTACTTACCTAAAACCAAAAAGTGTTTCAAATTTGAACACGTGTATTATTTTGCGACAATCGTTTTGAAACAACTTTTGAGAAGTGAGTGGGTTACCGGATGGCTGACTTTATTGGCGTGCAACCAAAAACAAGGTGTATAGGATGGATTATTGCTGTGCCAGGCCGCTCCACGCAAATGAAAGCGGCCTGGACACTACCTCGTCTCGGTTCCGGCCCCAAACCGATCGCTTTCGCAATTGGTGGGGCCCACCACTTCCATTTCTCTCTTTTGCAAGCGGCGTGCCAAACTGAAAAATTGGGATTGCCCGGATTTGGGCGTTGAATCCCAGTTCCCGGGTAACGGATAGACTTGCTTGCCGGCAGAGTCCGCCGTATTTCCACCTCACTCCCGGATCCGATGTCCTGATGCTCCGCATTTCCCTTTCGCTGCTCATCACGTTGTTGGTGATTTCCGCCAGCGGTGTGCATGCCCAGGATCGAACGCCGGCCATTGATGTCGGACGTGCCGCACCTCGCGAATCGAAGCAGGCGGAAACTGAAGTGTGCGAGATCAACGGACAGTCGATGGAAGGACTGGTGCGCAGTCTGCGAAACAGGGAGTGGCGACACGGCCGGTTAAACGCGATGTACACGATTGCCCAGTGGGCAAAACGACCGTTTGATCATTTGGATGCGTATGTTGAGGCCTTGGACGAACCCGAGATACGAGCATCCGTTATTCAGTACCTGGGCATTATGGCCAAACGCTTCCCGGATCACCAGGCCGATGTGATACCGCATCTGGTTCGTGTACTGGACGATGAGGATGCATCGGTGG
>JBPCVB010000213.1:0-2548 GCA_051010855.1 Pirellulaceae bacterium
ATCCGTTTCCAACAACCAGGCATAGAATCGCTTAACCCGATCCCGTCCCAATTGCCGGACGCTGGCATCGGCGGCGTCCATTTCACCGCCCCACTGTCGAAATCCGGCTTTCCCGAGGGCTACAGAAAGGTCAGCGCGGCGACCCTCACGCATTTGTCTGGAAATGATTTCCCACAAACGGCCGTAACGTCGCAATGACCAGGAGAGTTGACCATAAAGTGCGAGAGGATGCTCGCCGGATTGCAGCAAATTGGCCAGGTGAGCAAGCGCCTCGTCCGTATCGCCACGCGTGGCCGCCGACGCTGCATCCCAAATCGACTGGGCGCGCCAGCCACCGGTCACTTCACGCAACGTTGTTTCATCGACCTTGCCCCCCTGCCCTGCAAACAATCGCAGCTTGGCCAATTCCTGATCGGCCTGACCGAGATTCCAGTCCACGATGTCCAGTAGCTGTCGGGCGATGGCCTGGGTCAGCTGCAATTCATAGTCCTGTTTGGCCGAGGCAACCAGCCATTTAACAATTCGCGCCGTGTCTTTGGACTTGCTGCGGCCGCGTTTGGATTGTGGATCAGCGCAGTGAATCTGCACACCCGATTTGTCGATGGCCTTGTAGAGTTTTGTATTGCTGGCCCACGTGCCGACCAACAGTAACAGTTGGCCACTGGCAGGCGGATTGGCGACAAGCTGTTCCAGGTCACCGCGAAATTTTTTGACGAAGGCATCGGCCTCTTCAACGACAACCGTGCGACCTGCGTCCTGACTGAACAAGCCGAATGTCTGCAGTTCGTCGACCACATCGTTCCAGCCGGCCGTTTCGCCATCGAGTACGACCGTATCAAAATCTGCTTCCCCGCCCGCCAATTGCTCCAGCAGCTGATGTTTAACACGCAACTGCAGATAGCGATCGTCACCGAACAGCACGTAAAACCGGCTGGCCGACAGTTGGCCGGGATCATCCAGAAAATCGAACGCGTGGATCGTGCCGCTCATCCCCGGAGTATACGTGGCGCAGGTTCGGTGCGCAACCGTATGCAGCAGACGACCCACCACGTCACCCTCCCTCTGGGAGGGGCGCCAATCCCGGCATACCGGGATACCGGGATGACGGGGAGGGTTAGGAACTGCGTAATTGAGTATTAAGAGCGATGCTTTTTCCCCTCCCTTCGTCCCGATAGAAATCGGGACTTCGACCCTCCCGGAGTGAGGATGGTTTGATTTAGCTCGCATCCTCTTCGGCAAACGGATAGCTGCCAAACAGCGACTCACCCAAGCCCAGATACGGATCGTCGAGGTCCGCATTCAGCACTTCGCGATACAACCACCCAGTCACATCGTCGGGCCGAATGATGCCGCAGGTTTCCAGGTATTCGTGGATTTGTTTGCGTCGCACGGTTTCGTTAACCAATGTGTCGGATTCCAGTGGTGACCGGCCATTGAAATTGTGTGCCGACGTGCTCAGGTTATCCTCGGCCAGCCTGGTTCCGACCTGATGATAGGCAGCCAGCCATTCACGACGCTCCTCGGCGGAATCCAGCTCGCCGAACTGCCGGTGCTGAACGGCGACGTATTGCAGGTTGAGCAGGTAGCTTTGCGGTTCGTAAATGCCGGGCAGCACATCGATTGCCGTTCCATCGGAATCGCAGATCCACGTGGCGATATTGCCATGCAGCGTGCGGCGAATTACGTGGCCGTTGCCAAAATCGATGGTGACCCGGGGCACTTCGCGAAGTGAAACCCAAACGGGTTCAAATTGTTCATTGATGGTGTCAGCGATTGTTTCGTCGGAGAACAGCACGGTTCTCGCCAAACGGGCGTTGGTTCACGTGAAGCGTTCGTCAAGTCGCCCCAACAGCTGAAACAGAAGAACCGGTTTACCGGATTCGCGACTGGCGGCGCAGGCCTCGGCAAAACTTTCATGCCACTCGATCAGTCCCGGTTCACAACTCGGGTTGTCGTCAGTGACCAGTGAATCGACAGGAGCTGGCGACCTGGCTTGATCAACCAGTTCCTCCAGACTCGACTCGATAAACCTTTTGGACTGATCGTCGACTGGCGGACGTGGGCCGTTGGGCGGTTGGAAAACGATCAATGGCGAATACTCGACAATTCGTTCCAGGGGCCGCTCGATCCCCGTCTTGGAAATATCGACGCGCACCCCGGTCAGCTCGGTCGACGCCGGCGTACTGGATTCGTCAGGCGGGTTGGGCGCTGAGCCCTTTTGAGCCAGTACCGGTGCGGAGATCAGGGCGGCCAGCAACATGGCCGTTGTGGCGATTTTCAGATACATGGCAATCCTCGGCGTAAAGGTCAAGCAGCTCCTGCTCAACTCTAACGCGAATCATGCCGCCACGGCGCAACCGGTATGTAACAGTTCCCGGTCGGTCGAATCAGCGATGACAACCTAGGCCTGTTTTTTGAGGGCCCTGTCCCACTTCCAGCCGGGGGATCTGACCAGCTCCAGAGCCTCGCGGACCGGGATCGCCTGTTTTGCTGCGCCGTCGGTTGCTCGGCCCAGACATTCCCATATGGCCAACTCGCCATTGAGCGC
>JBPCVB010000214.1:0-5955 GCA_051010855.1 Pirellulaceae bacterium
CGATTCGGATTCCTTAATCGAAGATTTGGATTCTGAGCCTAGCATGTAATGCAATCAATTGTTGGGCTGATTTGATCGAATTACCTAAGGCGGACGGTGCGGTAAAAACGCATGTCCGCCTTTTCCAATTGGTAGCGGAAAAACTGATAGCATCGGTCATTCGCACCACACGGAATCAGGTTTCGAGCAAGGACCGGCCGCGATACGCAAACAGCTTCGTGGCCGAGTCAAAACCCCATTGGCCCGTGGGACGGGTCAATCTCGCGTAAAGGATTCAAGGATGAGAAAGCCACGACTTCAAAGCGTCCTGGCCATTGTTGCCACCACCGTCTACATGTTGGCGGGCGGATTGGTGTCGACATCGATGGCCCAGAGCCCGGCCGCGGGCTCAACCGTCCAGGTGGACCGCTCGGTCACTTCCGTCGAACTGATTCATAAAACCAGTCGATTACTGGACTTTGATTACGATGTGCCTGAATTGGTGATCGACAACCAAAATGTGCTTCGGGCAACACCCATTGCAGCGGATCAGGTTCTGCTGACCGCCCTCAAGCCAGGTATCGCGACGATCACCGTCAGCGATGCTGATGGCAAGATGCAATCGATTGCAGTTCTGGTCAAGGGTGATGTACGAGCTCTGGAAATGGCTCTGCAACAGTTCTTCCCGAATTCACCGATTCGTGCCACCGCCCTGGAATCGGGTGTGGTGCTGACCGGTACACTGGCCCGTGCCGATGATGTTAACGGTGCTATCCAGGTGGCCTCCGAGTTTTTTCCCAAGGTGCACAACAACCTGAAGCTGCCCGACTCGCAAATGATTGCGATTGAAGTGCAGATTTATGAAGTGGCACGCACCAAGGTTCGTGAACTGGGCCTCGACTGGACGCTGTTGACCAGTGACTTTGACCTGAGTGTCATTGGTGCTGCCAACCCGACCAACAACATTGCCTTTACGGTCGTCGACAATGGCAACACCCTGAACGGTTTCCTGCAGGCCCTGGAGCGTCGTTCGCTGGCCAAGCTGCTGGACAAGCCGATTCTGGTAACCATGAACGGGCGTCCGGCCGAATTCCTGCAGGGTGGCGAACTGCCCTTCGAGGTCAATCAGGGATTGGGCAATGTGACCATTCAATTCCGCCCATTCGGCACCAAGCTGGATGTGGTACCGATCGTGCAGGGTGAAGGCACGGTTCGTCTGGAAGTTCGAGCTGAAGTTTCCGAGCCCGATCAGGCGTTGGCCAACAACACTGGCGTCGCCGGATTCCGTGTTCGCCGTGTCAACACCGGCGTCGACATGAAGATCGGACACACGCTGGCCCTGGCCGGTGACATCCGCGAAGAGACCGAAGCTGAAATCCGCGGTATTCCTCACCTGATGGACATTCCGTATTTTGGTTCGCTGGTTCGTCGTGTGGAAGAGACCGTTCAGGAAGTCGAACTGGTTATCCTGATGACTCCGCGATTTATCGGTGAAGTCGATCCGACGCTGATGCCCGTCGGTGGCCCCGGCCGCATGACTGTCTCGCCTTCGGATTGCCAACTGTATGACAAGGGTTATCTGGAAGTACCGCGTTGCGGTCCAGATTGTGCCGGCTTGCCAAACCAGCCAGCCGATCCGATGCCTGGCCAGAGTTTCGCTCCTTACGGCGTGGTCCAGGGACAGATCGGTGATCAACCCGGTCAACAGCCTGCCAGCTGGCAGGGACCTGCCCAGCAACCACAGGCTCCGGCCAACAACACCGGATTTGGCTATCCGGGGCAGGGGCAGGGGCAGGGACAGCCCGCAACTCCTCGCACGAGCGGACTGCAGCGGTTGTTCCGACGCTAACCGCGCAATCGAAACCTGAAGTCAACCTGCGGCACTGGTTGATCCTCGCTTGCCGAATAATCGGCACAAGCGGATCGACCAGTGCCGTTTATTTTTGTGCAACATCCGCTCCAGGGTCCTAATCGTAATCTACATATCTATGAGACTTTTGTGTGTGGGTAATCCGTCCGCACCGATATTCCCCTGACGTAGGCCATGGCCTTTTTAAGGACGAGACATGAGTAGTTTGCGACTGGCGATCTGTGACCCCGCAGAAGAATCCAGGGAAAACCTCAAACAACTGGTAATGGGCATCGACAGCGTTTGCCTTGAGGCAGACGGTTCGCGCTACGAGTTTTTCTTTGATGTGGCCAAGCAGTCAGAACCTGAAGCCGTACTGATCAATATCGATTCCGACATCGATGCCGCTATCGATCTGATTGCCAAGCTCAAGGGGGAATTCCCCAAAGCCGGAATTATTGCGATCAGTAGCAGCACCGAAGGTCAAACCATCCTGCGTATCATGCGGGCTGGTGCCCGCGAGTTCATTAACGCTCCGATCGACGCCCAGGAACTGGTCTCTGCTCTGGAGCGCGTGGGTGAAAACAGCATGTCTGCCGGTGCCCGACCTAAATCAGGGCGGATCATTGCCGTGGCCGGATCCTCTGGCGGCGTCGGTACCACTTCAATTGCAGTCAACCTTGCCTGCTCGATGGCCCAGATTCCCGGAATCAGCGTCGCACTGATCGATCTTGATCTGAGCCTCGGCGACGCCGACGTGTTTCTGGATGCGATTCCGGAATACACGCTGCTGGACGTGGCCCAGAATGTATCGCGGCTCGACCTGTCGTTGCTGCGTAAATCATTAACCAAACACGAGTCAGGCGTTTACCTGTTGCCGCGACCGGTACAGCTGCAGGACATCGATACGGTGTCGTCCAGTGACTTTGGTCGCGTGCTCAAACTGCTCAAGGCATCGTTCACGCACCTGATCATTGATTTGTCCAAATCGTACAACGCGCTGGACATCACGACCTTGCAGGCCGCCGACGATATTCTTTTGCTGACCCAGCTGGATCTGCCCTGCCTCCGCAACGTTGTGCGTCTATTGACCTCGCTGGAAACCTATGAAGGCATTGTTAGCAAAATCAAGATCGTCGTTAATCGTGCAGGACTGGATAACCGCCAGATCAGTCTCAAGAAGGCTGAAGAACACATCGGTCGCGAGCTCTTCTGGCAAATTCCCAACAACTTTTCCGCCGTTTCGGAAGGCCGCAACAACGGCGTGCCGCTGATCGACTCCAGCCCCAATGCCTCAATCACCCAGAACATTATTTCGCTGGCCAACAAGATGACCAATCAGAGTGAGACCACCGAACCCGAAGAGGAATCGGGCGACAAGAAGGAAAAGAAGCGATTGTTCAGCTTTCTCTCCAAAGGCTAGTCCCCGACGCAATATGATTGCCACAGCCCGGTTGCCCTGCGACCGGGTTTTTTTGTGCCAGCTCAGCGATCCTGTAATCCGGTACTCTACGCCATTGACCTGCACGCACAGTCAATCAAGAATCCGGGAATGATCAATTGCATTCTCCCACGCTGTCTCTTCCCGCCCGCGATCACTACCGCGTTTGGTCGTGTCGCTCTTTGTGTCGCTCTGTTGGCCGGTGTACCAACAGGTAATGCGCAGACGAACGACCAACCGGCGGACCCGGTACCTGAATTTCAGCCGCTGTTTGATGGTCAGTCGCTGGCAGGCTGGAAGATTGCTGACTTCGGAGGCCGAGATGATGTTGAGGTGCGTGATGGCGAGATAGTTGTCGGGATGGGATATCCGCTAGCCGGCATCATCTTTGACGGAGATCCTCCGGCCGTCGACAACTATGTACTGGAACTGTCCGCGTGCAAACGCGAGGGCACTGATTTCTTTTGCTGCGTGACGTTTCCAGTCCGGGATCAGTCTTGTTCGTTCGTGCTGGGCGGCTGGGGCGGAACGGTCACCGGAATTTCAAGTGTCAACGGTGAGTTGGCGTCGGACAACGCCACTCGCACACTGCGACGCTACGAGCGCGATCGCTGGTACCATGTACGCATTACGGTGCAAGGCAATCAACTCGTCTGCCACATCGACGACGAACAAGTTGTCGATCTTGATTTGCAGGATGTTGAACTGACGGTGCATCCTGCCCTCGAGCACTGTCAACCGTTTAGCATCTGCGCATTTGAGACGCGTGCGTCATGGAAGGATATTCGCATTGCGCGGATTGAGGGTGAGGAATGATCATGGAAGGTGCCCTGCAAACTGAACTGGAGCCGCATCAATTTTATATGCAGTTGGCCTGGGAACAGGCAATGCAGGCCGGGCAAATTGATGAAGTTCCTATCGGCGCGGTCATCGTGCATCGGGGCAGACTGATTGCGGCGGCTCACAACCAGCGTGAAATGCTGCGTGATCCTACTGCCCATGCCGAAATGCTGGCTATCACCCAGGCGGCTGAAGCGCTCGGCGACTGGCGACTGATTGATTGCGCGTTATACGTCACGCTGGAGCCCTGCCCCATGTGCGCCGGCGCCATCGTCAATGCACGAATCCCGCTGGTCGTCTATGGAGCAACCGATCCCAAGGCCGGCGCTGTTAACTCCCTGTACCAGTTGCTTGACGACCAGCGGCTCAACCATCGCTGCGAAATCGTATCGGGTATTATGGCCGACCAATGCGGCCAGTTGCTTACCGACTTCTTCCAGCGGCAACGCGACCTGGGAAAAAAGTAGCGTCCGACAGTCCGTCCCGGACTGACACCCGACATGCCTTGACCGAGACAAACTTCTGACTTCGACATTCCTTGTTCGATATTCGACATTCAATCACCTGCGCGGAACCGCAGAATGTCGAACAAGGAATGTCCAACTGACGAAGTAGGTTACTCCCCTGGCATCCTCGACGACTGCAACACGGTGCGATAGGATTGCCCGCTATGTTGTTGGGCGTGTTTCAGGAATACAGCAGGAACGTTTATGAGCGAACCGCGAAAATTTGACTTGGTCATTCTCGGTGGCGGACCGGGCGGCTACGTTGCCGCAATTCGCGCTGCACAACTTGGACTAAACGCCGCCGTCATCGATGAAAACGAAAGATTTGGCGGGACTTGCTTGCGAGTCGGCTGTATTCCCAGCAAGGCGTTGCTGGAAAGCAGTCATGCCTATGAGATGGCGATACACGATCTGGCCGCCCACGGTGTGGAGGTCAAAAGCGTGGGACTCAATCTCGGGCAAATGATGAGTCGCAAGGATGAAGTCGTCGACGCGTTAACCGGTGGCATCAACATGCTGCTGAAACGGAACAAGGTCACCATGATCGTGGGACGTGGCAAACTCTCGGGGCCGGGAAAGATCGAAGTCACCGGCAAGAATGCAGGTACAGTCTCCGCAGACAAGATCATCATCGCCACGGGTAGTGTGCCGGCGATCTTTCCCGGAATCGAATTCGATGGCGACCTGATCGGAGACAGTACCACCGCCTTGTCCTACGACGAGCCGCCCAAAGAGTTGATCGTGATCGGGGCCGGCTATATCGGACTGGAGATGGGTTCGGTGTGGAATCGCCTGGGCAGCAAGGTCACCGTGCTGGAAGCGCTGGATCGGATATTGCCCGGCATGGATAACGAAATCGCCAAGCTTGCCAAGCGCGCCTTCGAGAAACAGGGCCTCGAATTCATGACCGGCATGTGGGTGGAAAGTGTTCTCGTGGAAGGCGATCGTTGTGTCGTAAAGTGCAAGGATACTGACCCCATGACTGCCGACAGGGTGCTGGTCTGCACCGGTCGTCGACCCAACCCTCCCAATATCGGCCTGGACACCGTCGGCGTTAACACCGACAAGGCCGGATTTATTACGGTCGACGAACACTATCAGACGTCGGCAAATTCAATCTATGCGATTGGCGATTGCATCGGTGGCGCCATGCTCGCGCACAAGGCCTCGGACGAAGGCATTGCCTGCGTTGACAAAATCGTCACCGGGTTTGGGCATCTCGATTACCAGGCGATTCCCGCCATCGTTTACACCAACCCCGAACTTGCCAGTGTTGGCAAAACGGAAGAGCAACTCAAGGAAGAGGGCATTGCCTACAAAAAAGGCATGTGCCCCTACGG
>JBPCVB010000215.1:0-6615 GCA_051010855.1 Pirellulaceae bacterium
GTCCATGATACGGCACAGCGACGCTGCTGATCAGGCCAGCTTCGGCGTAAAGCCTTGTCGCCACCAAAACCACCGGAAACGGGCGAGTGCCAACAGTCCGCCGGCAAACCCGGCGATTACGCAGGCACCTCCCAATCTGCTATCAATCAGGCTGCGTGTCATGAAAAAGAAAGCGAGTAGCGAAATCGCAAAAACCAGAAAGCCGATGAACTCCCATACGTCCAGACGCCCCACTGGAACGACTGTATTCAACGGCCGGGTGGTCAGCATGGATCGGAAACGATCGAAGTCCCAAACGCACAGCCAGGTTACGGCCAGAACCATCAAACCGGTAATGATTGCCGTGTTGCCAAACGCGAGACTCAGTGTGATGACAAAGATGTTGATGATGATTGGAACAAAAATCGCCGCTCCCAGATGGGCCAGTGGAGGAATCAACAACAGCACAGCGGCTACCACCTGAACCAGCCCGATGAAGTTCCAGAAAAAACCCGTTTGATACATGGCCTCAAAAAACGCGCCGACCGGATGCTCAGGGCCAATCAATGTGAAACGTCGGCCCATCAGCTTGACCATTCCGGTGGGCAGGAATGCTGCCGCCAACAGGATTCGCGTCAGCAACGTGAATCGGTACAGGAAAGCACTGGAGCGTAGCCAAACAAACAGGCGGTCTGCCGACGCAAGGAATTGACTACGGGAATCGGTATCGGATTTCATGATGACTTGGGCTCCACAATCGCCGCTGCGGCCGCGCCCTGCACGGCATTAGCATCAGTCTGCACACCAACCGCCATTCACTGGGTCTAGATGATTCAGAATCGCGCTAATCCATTGGGGCGAGCGGTACCGGGTGTACACATGGACGCGTACTGATCCCGACCTGGAATCTCATAGTAGTCGCGATGGTTCGCGTCTGAATCCAGCGACTCAATGGGTCCGTAGGCATCTTCGGGCAGGACCTCGACGCCGGAAATCATGAGCCGGGACCTCGCCTCTGCCAGATCAGGATGTTGCAGTGCGGAAACGACGGCGCGCCGCATTCCAGCCACGGTTGCCGGCGAGGCGTTGGACGCCGTGACGAAGGGTGGAGCCGGAACGAGATTCGTGTGGTGGATAACCCGGGTCCCTGCCAGCTCTGCGGGTCGATACCTTGCCAACAGAGCGTAGGTGACACAATCGATCGCCGCGACGTCGACCTGGCCGCTCTGGATCATACGCAAACTGCGCTCGTGAGCTCCGCTCATACTGACCTTCGCAAAAAAGCGTCCGTCACAATGCATTGGTGCAACGAGAGCACGCAACACATTCATGCCAGAATGCGAAGTCGGTGTATTGATAACGCAACGGGTACCACGCAACTGTTCCACGCTTTGGAAGTCCGAGTCAGCACGGACAACAACGAAACTGCGATATTGGCTACCCTGGCAACCCGGTACGTCATAGCAGGGTGTGACTACCGCCTGCAGGTGTTCGGCGTAGGCCATACGCACGTCGTAGCCACAAGCCTGCCCAAAAAAAAACGCGGACGATGTCCATTGCCTCTCATAGGCAACCTGACGATTCAATGTTTCGGGAACACTGGAAAAGCCTGTCTGACGAAAATGTTGTTTCAACACGTCCCATAGCTGGTCGGTCTCGGCACGAACCTCATCGAGGTCGTACCAGGGCAGGCTGGCGAGCAAGCGTTTTTTTGTTTAACAGGGTTGCCATGGCGAGGAATAAACTGCCGACGGTCAGGAACGTACGGCCAATCATGATACACGCTGCCTCCGCTTCTGCAGACGGGCAGTCATCATGCCTGGGTGTTATCCGGAGAAAACCGAAGTCCGAATGGACTCGAAACGTTTGCCAGCTTACCAAAACGCAACGTTCAGGAAGGCAGGGCACAGGTACGAAAACCTGCAAAGACGTCGCGACGATCGGGTTGGTAGTAGTTTCTCCAGGTGTTTCGCATCATGCGACCGCGAGTCGCCCAGCAACCTCCACGCAGGGCGTTGCGAATTCCGAAACAGGATCGCGAATATTCCTTGTAGGGATCGGCCACAAAATCCGGGTAGGGACCAAACGTACATGAAGTCCATTCCCAGACGTTGCCCAGCAACTGACGACATCCTTCCGGCGTATCGCCCGCAGCGAATCTCCGTGTATCGCCTGCGCCCATTAATTGCCAGTCAAAATTGGCCGAGGCTGCAACGGGCGGCGCATCGCCCCATGGGTAATGACGTTTGCCACTCGGCGAATTGCCCGCCGCAGCAAACTCCCATTCCGCTTCGCTGGGCAATCGCCGACCCGACCAGCGACAAAAGGCATCTGCTTCGTACCAGTTGACATGAATCATCGCGTGATGGTCATGCAACGGCAGCCACTGATTGAAATGCCGAAACAGCCAGCGGTCACCTTCCCGTTTCCAGTACGCCGGATGTTGTGCAGCAACGGACTGTCGCCATTCCCATCCTTTTTCCGACCAAAGGTCCCGTCGCGAATAGGCATTGTCGTCAACAAAGTTGGCGAACTGATGCATCGTCACGGGCTGGCGCGACATGGCAAAAGGGTCCACTGTCACGGGATGCGCCCACTTCTCATTGTCAAACGCGAACACCGCGTCCCGATCGGCTCCCAACAGGAACTGGCCGCCCGGATATTCAATGTCGCCCGACGTATCAATGTCAAGCGTGTGCGTTTCGCTGACGGAGCTGCCCGAATCAACATTAGGCGCCGGGTACCCGAGCGTTTGCCGCGTATACAGAAACGACTCGGCGTGCATGTCTTCGTGAAACACTGACAGCTTGATGAAATAAATCAGGTCGTCAGTGAGCGGCGTTTTCTCGAGCAACTCCAGCACGTTGTCGCAGACCTGCCGGGCATATCCGAACATGACCTCACGCCTGGGCAACGGCAAGTCCCAGCGCACATCGTGTTCGATGGCGATCGAATCAAACAGATCTTCACTTTCCCGGCTGATCGGCGGTTGGCCAGCCGTATGCTGCAGAACCCATCGCTCCTGGAACCACGCCGCGTGCCCGATCTCCCATACCAATGGATTGATCGTGGGTAATTGCGGACCAATCAGCTGCTGGTCATCCAGATCGTCGATCAAACGGACCGAATACTCCCTCGCATCGCGGACCCAGGATGCAAGTACTTCGGCCGAGGTTGCCCGATCTGACGACACCATATCAACGGTTGTATTGGGAACGATTGCCATTTCATCCTGGGGGCAGTTAACTGACTTAACGCGCCGCCATCGCAATTGCCATCCTATCAAAAAACGGAGTTGCGACGCAAAAAAACAAGTGTGCCGGAACGCCCGGTCATGATCGATCGGGCAGATGCTTGTCGACGACAATCAGGCGAATTACCATGGTTGTGACTGAGAAAGACGCACGGCTGCAAGCCTGATTTCGTACCCGCCTAATCGAACTCAAACCTTTTCTTCCAACCTTTCTGATAGACCCATGACGTATCGATTGATCATTCTGTTGGTGGTGACCGGCCTCGCGGTCACAACCGCCTCTGAAGCATTGGGACAGTTCACCATTACGCGTATTGCCGACACCAGCACCCAGATGCCCGGGCAGGCGTTTAACTTTGACGGCTTTGGCGGTGTGTCAATTAACGGAAACGATGTCAGCTTTGCCGGCCGTTCCAATACCGGATACCAGGGCATTTTCGTCAGCCAGAGCGGAACGCTTAACACGGTCATCGACACGAACACCACGATCCCCGGAACCAGCGACACGTTCACCCAGTTCCTCGAGTTATGGGCGGAGAACGGCAACTACGCGATTACGGGACTTGACCAAAACAGTGTCAATGGCGTGTACCGATGGGACGGCAGCGGTGGCGGATTGTCCACCGTGGCAAATGCCGGCACCGATTATCCTGGCGGATTCGGAAACTTCGGTTTCTTCGATAGCGCGACGATCTCCGAAACAGGCATGATCGGATTCGAGGGCGGCAGCAATTTTTCCAACACTGGTGTTTACACCCACAGCGGTTCCACTTTGACCGAAGTCGCCAATGAATCGACAGCGATACCTGGTGGCACAGGAAATTTCACCGGATTCTCAAGCGTGCGGACAGACGGCAACTCTGTGACGTTGATCGGCGAGGGCTCATCGGGACAGGTTGGAATTTATTCGGATGCCGGAGGCTCGCTGGCCGCTGTCGTTGATACGTCGGATACCGTACCCGGTTCTGCCGAGAACTTTTCTTTTTTCCAGCAGGCCAGTGTCGATGCAGGTCAAACGTTGTTGTTTGGCGCTGGCACCACCATCGGTGGAATCTATCTCGAAGAAAACGGTATGCTGACGACTGTCGTCGACAATTTCACCACGATCCCCGGGACAGCCGAAACCTTTGCCTCATTTGCTTTTCCCGAGATTGAAGATGGCAATCTGGCCTTTTTCGGCGGTGGCACAACGACGCCCATCAGTCTATTTTTCCAGGAGGCGGGGGGAAGCTTGCAAAGGGTCATTTCGGAAGGCGATTCGCTGGATGGCCGGACGGTACAATTGCTGTTGTGGGCGCCCGACGCAATTGACGGAACCAACCTGGTGTTTCACACACTGTTTACGGATGGCTCCCGGGGCGTTTACTTCGTAGACACCACCTCATTCGTTCCAGAACCGGCGTCAACCGTGTTCCTGCTGGGGGGTTCTGCATTGTTTTTCTTCCGCCGACGCGTCCGCTAGTCTTTTTCCAAACAAAACGGCAATAGCATGAGTGGACCAATGGCGCGTTCAGCCTTCCCTCAATCCGTTTTGATGTTTTGTACTGCCTTTGGCTTCAGGACTACTGCATCCATTCTGCTATGCGCGGTCATCTTGCCAGATCCTGCCAACGGCTTGCAGGATCGGATATTTGAAACCGGTGATAAACTGGTACTGGGGCAGGGCAGGGAACGCTCAGCGTCAGTTCGACTGGCCGATCTGGATGGCGATGGTGACCTGGACGCTGTCGTGGCCAATGGACGTCATTGGCCAGCGAAAAATCATGTTTTCATCAACGGCGGCAATGCCCAGTTCAACCAACCTGCACTATTGGGGGAAAACCCCGACCCCTCCTATGCCACGGAACCGGCGGACCTGGATGGTGACGGCGATCTGGACATCGCCGTAGGCAACGACAAACAGCCGAACCTGATTTATCGCAACGACGGCGCCGGAGTGTTTGACGCCGGCACGGAATTTGGCGAGGTGTCCAGTGTGCGTAGCCTGACGGTGGCAGATGTCGATGGGGATCAGGACCTGGACATTTTGGCGACGTGCCGGGGCCGTCCAAATCTGATTTACCTGAATGACGGCAGCGGCCAGTTCGCCGCGGGTCAGCCCTTTGGCAACTCGGATGACGCTACTATCGATGTCGCAGTCGCAGACCTGAATGGAGACGGACACCCCGACCTGGTGCTGGCCAATCGCGAGGGTCAGCAGAATTTCATCTTGCTCAACGACGGTGACACAAATTTCACCGAGCGCGTTGCCTTCGGTACCGGATCCGATGAAACACGTGCGGTTACTGTTGCCGATCTAAACGGCGACGGGCATCCGGATCTTGTAGCGGGTAATATTGGCCAGCCCAACGCGGTTTACATGAATGACGGCAACGGCGGTTTCGATAAAGGAGCTACGTTTGGCCGCGACAACGGTCGCACCTATGCACTGGCCATTGCCGATATGGACAATGACGGGGATGCCGATATAGTCGTGGGCAATGCCGGCCAGACTAACGCCGTGTATCTGAATCAAGGCGATGGATCCGCATTCCAGGAAATACCCTTCGGGCAAAAACGCGCGGCGACCTATGGATTGGCTGTTGGCGACGTGGATGCGGATGGATTTTGCGATATTGCCGTTGCCAACTCTGGAGCCAGGAACAAGGTCTTTCTGAACCGGCCGGCTAATTAGGCTCTTGCCGCTTGCGACGGACAAGCCTGCTCGCACTTCCAATTGCTTGTCGCGTTGTTGTTGCGAAACCAACCGTGCACGTCGGCAATACCAGCGGGCACAGGCGTTCTTATCGACGGGTCAAATTCTGTTTGGCGAGGAATTTTTGCCCGGCACCGTGGAAACTGCGACCTAGGGTTAGGAACGCTTGTATGCGCTTCATCAGAAACTACTGACCCAAAAAGCCGCCATTCGCCATGAAACTGCCCAAAACCTGCCTTGTTATTGCCGTTGTTATCGGATTTGCCTCGACTGTACCGACTCAAGCGGATATTACGGATTTCACCAACTGGTCGCTTTTGCAGCTTGGGCCTGACCCCAGCTTTACAGGTGCGGCAACGCCAACTCAGGCGTCGTTGTCTGCCGGTGCCACCGGCGTAACGCCCGGAACCGTGATTGCATATACGTCCATCGATGGAAATACCCCGGCCTCATCGACGACCGGCTATTTCTTCGACGCCAACACGGACTTCACCATCGCAATCGACTACAGCTTTACGTTCAACTCGGCCAACGGTGCGCTGGCTTTTGGATTTGGAATTGGAGAGGATCGAACTGGCGCGAATTCGGCAGGAGCCGTGTTTGCCATCGACAATGGAATCCCCTTAACGACCTTTCTGGCCGCAGGCGTGATTAATGGAGCAGCACAGCCCGTCGAGGAGATGCTCCC
>JBPCVB010000216.1:0-3539 GCA_051010855.1 Pirellulaceae bacterium
GCATTGTACATCCCCCACGCCGACAGTCCCGAGAAGACAAGAATCAACGTATTGATGATGCCTGCCAGACGGGAGACGTGCATGATCTCGGCAACCGGCCAACCATCGCCGAGCGTCGAAAGGCGAAAAATCAGAAAGCTGCCAATCAATGCTGCAAACAACATAAATTCCGTGGATATGAAGATCCACATGCCCAGCTGCCCTGCCGTCACCGTGCGACCCGGCAGCGGTTGCTGCGGCTGCGCGTCGGCAAGTTTGGGATTATCCGCAACGGTCATTGAATTACTGCTGGATCAACGAGGCAATGGAAAGCGCGACAAGGTAAACCGGCAAATACAACAACGACACACGGAACAGGCTGCGTGCCCGGGTTTCGTCAACTTGTTGCGCGAAGCGTACCGAGGCCCAGAGGTACCAGGTCCCCAGCGCAATCACGGCAGCCAGCATCAGCCAGCCCGCCAATTGGTCCGGCCACATCCCGATCACGGAAACCGGAATCAGCAGCACGGCAAACAGCACGGCGTGCCAGCCCACCAAACGGCCGGACTTGTCGACGGTGGAAGCCATTTTCACGCCGCCCTGTACGTAGTCCTCACGATACAACCAGGCGATCGCCATAAAGTGCGGGAACTGCCAAACGTATAACACGGCAAACAACCAGAATGCCGGCCATGTGATCTGGCCACTGGCTGCGGCCGTGCTGCCGACCAGTACTGGCAGTGCGCCTGCAACCGCACCGACGTAGGTATTCAGCCAGGTAAGGCGTTTTAGCGGTGTATATATCCAGACGTACAGCACCCAGCTGACGCCTGCCACAACCGCCGTTTGCCAGTTGACCAGGGCCAGCAGCCACGCGATTCCGGCGCCGAACGTGACCGCTCCAAACACGGAAACCTGCAGGGAAGACAATCGCTCGTCGGGCAGTGGGCGTTTGGCTGTACGCGGCATCATCCAGTCCACGTATCGCTCGAGATATTGATTCAGGGCACAGCCGCTGGCGGAGACCAGCAACAGCCCGATCATGGCATGGACAACATTCCAAACGTCTGCATCAACGGCAGCCGGCAATGAAACGAGCGCTGCAACAGCCACGGTAAACAGCACCATCACCGAGATTCTCGGTTTGGATAGCACGAGGTACTCGCGCCACAAGCTGCTGGTGGCTGATGCTTCGGTCATGGTGCTGCTGGGCATTCGGTTTCCTGTAATCGCATCGGTTAGAAAGTCAGCGGGCATTGCATTGCGGACTACGGGCCGGGCAGTCGGATTTTATCACCCCGGCATCGATGCCTAAAGTTATCCGTGCCACAACCCGGCTGAACTGCGGGATGTTTTTTGCAAGTTGAGTGCCAACCATCATACCTTCACCATTTCCTCGTTTTCGGGTGAGGCATTCTGGGGCAAGAAGTCCACGTGGTGTTGCGGATGGCTGTAGTCATAGGCTCCACGAACCACGTGGGGTGTCTCGGCAAAGTTTCCGTGGCGTGGTGGTGAGTCGGTGGACCATTCAAGCGTGTTGGCATGCCAGTCGTTTGGGCCGGCGCGTCGCCCGCGGAGAAGACTGTAAAAGAAGTTCCAGACAAAAATCAGCTGGGCCGCGGCCAGGGCAAAGGCACACCACGTGATGAACCGGTTCAGGGGCAACAGGTCGGCGAATTGTTCCAGCTGGTATGGGTCAGCGTAGCGCCGCGGAAAGCCCCGCCACCCCAGAATGTGCATCGGAAAGAACGTTCCATTGAGAAAAACAAATGTGAGCAGAAAATGCAGCTTCCCCAGTCCCTCATTCATCTGCCGGCCAAACATTTTTGGGAACCAGAAATAGATCGCGGCAAACACCGCCATGATCGTTCCTGCAAACAGCACGTAATGAAAGTGAGCGACGATGTAGTAGGTGTCATGCACGAATTCGTTGACCGTATTGGCGGCCATGAGAATTCCCGACAGGCCTCCCAGAATAAACATCGAGACAAATGAGATGGCAAACAGCATCGGCGTTGTAAAGTGAATTCGCCCGCCCCACAGCGTGGCCAGCCAGTTAAATACCTTCACGCTACTGGGTACGGCGATCAACATAGTCGAAACCATGAACACGGTTCCCATCAGTGGATTCATGCCGGAGACGAACATGTGATGACCCCAGACCAGAAACCCCATAATCGCAATCGCGCAAACCGAATAAACCATCGGCCGATAGCCGAAGAGCGGCTTGCGTGAAAAACAGCTGAGAATGTCCGAGATCATTCCCATCGCCGGCAAGATCATGATGTAAACCGCCGGGTGCGAATAAAACCAGAACAGGTGTTGCCAAAGCAGCGGCTGGCCCGCGCCACCAATCGTTTCCACACCGTTGACCATCATCTGGGCAGGAACAAAAAAACCGGTCCCCAGGTGCCGGTCCAGCAGTTGCATGATCAGGGCAACAGTCAGCACCGGCAGGGCAAGCGCCTGCAGGATCGCTGTGACCAGCATGCCCCAGATCGTCATCGGTAGACGCATCAGCGTCATACCGGGAGCGCGCAGGAACAGGATGGTCGAAATGTAGTTGATGGATCCCAGCAAACTGGAAGCGCCGACAAGCAACATGCTGATCAGCCACAACGATTGCGCCCAGCCGCTGCCCGGTGCCGCTTCCCAAACCGCAGCCAACGGGGGATATGAAGTCCAGCCTGCGGCCGGACCAAAACCGGGTGACAGAAACGCCAATATCATCACCGCAAAGGCCGGCCACATCAGCCAGTAACTGGCCATGTTTAATCGTGGAAACGCCATGTCAGGCGCGCCAATCATCAGCGGAATCAGAAAGTTGCCGAAAGCGCCCAGCAAAATCGGGATCACAACAAAAAAGATCATGATTGTGCCGTGCATCGTGAACAGCATCGTGTAGAACTCGGGCGATATCTGTCCGCCTTCGCCAGAAAACAGCCAGGCACCAATGATTGGCATGTTGCTCCAGGGCCAGGCCAGTTGCCAGCGAATCGCCATGGCCAACGCACCGCCCACGGCCATCCAGATCAGGGAGGAAAACAGAAACTGTTTTCCAATCACTTTGTGATCGGTTGAAAAGATACATCGACGTACCCACCCCAAACGCTGATGAGCGTGGTCGTCGCGGGCATCCGGTTCGTGGTGTTGGTCAGTCAAGGGTTGGTATTGGCCAGGGGTTGTGGGGGAAGCCGGGGGATGGAGGGGTCAATCAAAGCGACCGCGTGTTCGCGGGTCAATTTCGGAGCGCCGTTGCTGGCGATTCTGGTCACTGAATTGCGACTGGAAGGCCTTCCACAAATCGTATTGCTGGCGTGGTAATACGATCAGACGAGCGGACATCCGGTAGTGGCCCCACCCGCAGAGTTCCATACAGTGAATTTCCCACTCGCCTTCTTCACTTATCTGGAACCAGATATGAGGCTGCAAACCGGGAACGATGTCCTGTTTGAGTCTCAATTGCGTGACGCAAAAACTGTGAATGACATCTTCGGACACCAACTCCAGCACCAATTCCTCGTTGGCTGGCAACACCATCACGTTTTCGGAAATGATGT
>JBPCVB010000217.1:0-5955 GCA_051010855.1 Pirellulaceae bacterium
CCTTGGGACCATAAATGGCACCCGTTGGCGTGGCAAAGTCCTTGCCATAACGTGTGGCCCAATGGCTGATGTAGGGACGTCGCAGAATATCGATGTAGTAGTCAGCGATTTGTCCGCCCGCATTAAACCGTTCGTCCACGATGATCGCCTCGCGGTCGGCTTGTGGGAAGAAATATCGCTTGAAGTACTCGTGCCCTGCCCCGGTTGTGTTGGGCACATAGACATAGGCCACACGGCCATCGGTCGCTTCGGTGACCTTTTTCAGGTTGCCTTCCACCCAGTCGCGATTGCGCAATTGGCTCTCATTGGAAATGGGCACCACAGTAACGGTGCGTGAATCGGAACCATCGGCATTGGGGCCCACGGTCAATTCCACCATCTTGCCCGACGTGTTTTCAAAGTGACGGTAAATGTTGTCATCGTCGGTGAGGTCCTCACCGTTAACGGCCAAAACATACTCACCCTCATTAACACGCACACCTGGTTCGGTCAGGGGTGCCCGCAGCGAACCGTTCCAGTTCAGTCCACCGTAGACTTTCTTGATGCGATACCGGCCATCGACCAATTCGTAGTCCGCACCCAGTAAACCGCCGCCAACTGCCTCAGTCTCTGGTCGCACATCGCCGCCACCGACGCGGTGATGGCCCACGGCAACTTCACTGCACATCCACCGCAACACACGATTCAGGTCACTACGCGTCACGCAATGTTCGAGGAATCGCTGATACTTTTCGTGCATGGCGGGCCAGTCCGCGCCGTGCATTCCGGGGTCGTAGAAATAGTCACGGTTAATACGCCAGACCTCGTCAAAGATCTGCTTCCACTCGGCCCGCGGATCAATACGGACCTTGACATCGTCGACCGCCAGCTTGCCTTTGCCCGGTGTGATTTTTCCGGAGGCAGCGGCGACGCCCCAGTTGCCACCAGCGACATACAGAAGTTTCTTGTTGTCCGCCGACAGCACAAATCCATTGGCGCCGTCCAGCAGCGTCGTGGACTCGCGATCCTCCAGCGAGAATTTTTCCAGTGAACTGTTGCCATCAGCATCGCGGCTGATATAGAAGATTTCTCCCGCTTCGCCAGCTTCCAAACCGGAATGATTGGCGGCAGAAACCGGCAACGCCACAATTCGCTGATCGAGTCCTTCAAAGTCAATCGTCAGCTTCTCGGGCTCTTCGCTTTCACTATCTTCGTCTTCATCTTCGTCTTCGTCTTCGTCCTCGTCCTCATCTTGCTCTTCGTCGTCAGCGTCTTCTTCCTTGTCGTCCGCTTCCTCCTCGTCGTCGCTGAATTCTTCTTCATCACTTTCGCGGGCTAGCGGATTTTCGCCGTCGTCACGCAGGACCGCCAGGTAAATCTGGTTGGAAAGCTCCATGTCGTTGTTGCTTTGTGCGAACCAGTGCTTAACCGGGCCGGCGTCGGTGGAGGCGATGAAGTACAGATAATCGCCGCTGGCATCGAAGCACGGCTGTCCGACTTCGCTCAATCCGTCGGTGACCGGATGCGACGTGCCGGCATCGATGTCGTATACGAACGCCTGTTGAATCATGGCATCAGTATTGACGGTGTAGGCCAGCCAATGGGAATCAGGCGACCAGCTATGATGCAGGCCGCGAAATGGTGCGGGACCATAATGCGGTTCGCTGCAAACTTCGGTTGATGTTCCCGATTCGATATCGAAGATGTACAGGGTCCACGAATTGTCGATGTAGGAAATCTTCTTGCCGTCGGGGGACCAGTTAGGCTGTTCAAAGAAGCCGTTGCCCTCGATTTCATGTTCCTGAACCTCGCCTTTGCCATCCTGGGCCGCGATGTGCAGTTTGTAGTCTCCACCATCGTCGGAGAAATACGCAACGTGCTTGCCGTCCGGACTCCATGCCGGTGATCGTTCGTGGACACCGGTCGTATTGGTAAGGTTGCGGAAGTCACCCTTTTCCGCAGGCACACTGACGATCTCGCCGCGGAATTCGACGACGGCCCGTGAGCCCGACGGCGAAATGTCTGCGTTTCGAATCCATTCCTTGCCCGAGACATAGCGTGAACGGGTTTCGGTCATGTCGGTAGGCACGCTGACCGAAACCTGTTGAACTTGTTTCGCTTTTGGTTCGAACAAATGCAAATAGCCGCCTTGCTCAAAGATAATCGAGTCGCCATTCTCGGCCAGTCGCTCGATATGGAAATCGTCGAAGTCGGTCAGGCGTGTGATTTCGCTGGAACCGGGATCGAACGAATACAGATTGAACTCGCCGTCACGATCCGAGCGGAAGTAAACGGTATCGTCGATAAACACCGGGTCGGTGTCGTTGCAACGGCCTTCGGGTTGCGGCACCATCTGCACCGAGTGATCGGCGACATCATAAATCCAGACTCGCGAGCAGGTGCCACCACGATAGTTTTTCCACGTGAAGAACCGTTCGGCGATCGGGATATAGGCAATCTTCCTGCCGTCCGGTGAGAAGGAAGCCCGCAGACCGTTGGGAATTGGCAACTCCTCGGGAAAACCGCCTTCCAGGGAAACGGTGTACAACTTGCTGTAGCGTCTTGTGAAAACATTGCGCGGGGACGAGAACAAGACTGCGCTACCGTCAGGCGTAAAGCCTTCGACCGTGTCGGATGACGGATGAAACGTCAGTCGAGTGGGCGATCCGCCTTGCACGGACATGACATACACATCCGTATTGCCATCGTATTCGGCGCTAAATGCGATTTGCGATCCGTCCGGCGAAAAATGCGGAAAGGTCTCGGTACCTTCGTGGGAAGTCAATCGATGCGGATTCGATCCATCCCGATTAGCGATCCACAAGTCGCGATCGTAGGCAAACGCAATATGCTCAGCGCTGACAGCAGGATGATTCAACAGGCAAGTGCCCGCCGCGTCGTCCTGGGCGAGGCAATGGTTATGGCTCACCAAAAAGCCCATCACAATGAACAACGAACTGACAAGGCGGTACTTTGTCATCACTTCCTCACCTTTCTCACAAAATATGTTGACCGGACTTCTAATAGTGTCGTCGACCGGGCGCGTTTTGCAAGGATTTGAATGGCTCCGCATTTCGCGCTTTTTGTGTTTGCCTGGCGGACCCGCATACTCGGGGCACTATTCCCCGTTTACCATCTCCAGAACGGCAAGCACCGGTCGATGATCCGAGGTGCGCGGGGCATCCAGCACCCGGCAGTGACGAACCTGCCATCCGTCGCTGGGGAAACAGTAGATAAAGTCGATCTCGCGTTCGGGATCCGTCGACGAGAACGTGAATCGATCGTCCTGCGGCTTGGACGCGGCGAACGCTCCCTCAGACAGCAATTTCAGGGTGCGGGAGCCGGATACGTCGTTGAAATCACCTAGCAGGACACAGCGATCCAACTCGGCAAGGTGCTCGGCCAGTCGGCTTGCCTGGGCAAATCTGAACTCGTCATCGCCGACCCAGTCGAAATGCACGTTGACCACCCAAAAGGGGTCGCGATCGGGAGGCTGAATCTGGCAAGCCAGGGCAATCCTAGGCTCGTTTCCCTCGGGCAATGCGAGTTCCCGCACCTTTTCAATCGGGTGGCGGGACAGCACCGCCATGCCGTACTGGCCCCCGTCCAAATCCATGAACTTGCCAAAGGCCGCATGCATGCCAAGCTTTTCGCCCAGGTATTGCGCCTGATCAACCTCGCCGCTGCGACGTGCGTTCCGGTCGACTTCCTGCAAACCCACTACGTCCGGACGCAAGTTCTACAACACCTCAGCGGCCCGATCCAGATCCAGACGATCGTCAGTACCCAGGCCATGCCTGATGTTGTACGTGACGGTCCGCAACTGGTTTTCAGCCGTTATAGGTGGCCAGTCAAACCTGGTTACAACCGCCGCGTGATCCGACGGGAATCCGTCCTGGTACGAGTCGATGCGTTGCGAGTCAGTCGCTTGCAGACCTCCGCCCCGATAGTAAACAAAGTCAATGCGGTCCTGTTCCTGTTCCGTAAAACGCGGTGACCAGGTGCGATCGGCAGTGCGGTCGACTTCAGGTCTGGTTTCACGCCATGCATCGCGATAGCCTTCATCGGCCAGCACATGACTGGTGGGCCAATCGACAACGACTCCATACTGATCAGTTGCCGACTCGATATAGTCCCGATGCGACATGCTGTTGAAGTCGCCGGCGATAATGATCGGAACGTCGGCGTATTGCGGTTGATCCAGCCGTTCATGGATTTGCTGCTTGATGGTTTGCAGATCGGCACGGGAGGCCTCACAGGCTTGCAGCATCTTTTCCACGTCATTCGGGTCCCGTGATCCGTCCACCCATACGTCATTGTTGTATGGCAACCAGATGGAATAGAAAGCGACTCGCCGCTTGTCTGGTAATTCGATCAACGCGCCGACGCACTTGAACGGCTCAAATACGGACAGGTCCTCGACCACGGGCCAGCGACTGTGGATGGAGACATTGGTGCCGCGTGGATGAAAGTGAAACTGGAGTGCCTCGCTGATCAACTCGCCCGAGCCATAGGTTTCCTGCATGGCAACAAGATCGACCTGGCTGTCACGAATAATCTGGATGACTTTTTGCGGTCCGATTTGCTCGCCATCTTCCCGTCCGCCATGCCAGATATTCCATGCCATGACACTGAGGTCCGGCGGCTCCTGGGCAGCAAGCGGCTGTGGCGAGCCAGCGACAAGCCAGCAAATGAACCACGTCGTGATCAGGTGAATTAAGACCGTCGTCTTGATGCACATTGAAATTTTTCCGTAACAGGTCGTGCCGTCAGGCGATAAAAACAGAACTTTCATCGATCATCTTACTTTTGTTGAAGAAAAATTACTTGTGTCACGGGTCAACATCAAGCGGTACCAGACAACCGATGGAACGCGAATCTCAATTTTGCTTGAATCGCGTTCTGGCAGCGGGCAAAATTGGCGTCAATGAATTCGTGATGGCGGAGAACTGAAATGAAACTGCGAATAACGGCGATAGCGGCTTGGCTGGGCGTTTGCTCGCTGATTCTGACGGCGCAAACAGCTCAAACAGTCAGCGCCCAGGAAAACAATCTGGTTGCCAACGGGACCTTTGAGGATTGGGCCGATGAAGTCCCCGTGGATTGGGACGTGGGCATCGGAGCCAACAATGGGGGTGACGCACCTGTTTCGGAGATACGGCAGGGCGAGGGGCCATCGCTGGAACTTTCCGGTGACGCAGCGACGTTGGCCTGGCGGAGTGTTAGCCAGGATGTGCCTGTTACCGCCGGGACCTCATACCGACTCAGTTATGTCGTCAAGACCGCGGACGTGCGACGCGAGGGAAATCAGTATGACAATTGCTTTGTAGGCGTGTTTCAAAAGGATGCTCGTGGCGAACTTTTGTCCCGCGACTTCTGGCCGTCCAACATTGCCGAATTCACTCCAGCGTCGGCCGTGTTTCGCGTAGCGCCCGGTGCCACGACCGCCCAGGTACTGATTTTCTTGTCCAAGTCGGGCACATTAAACGTCAAGGACATCAGTCTGGTTGAACTGGGCGATGCCGACAGCTTTGACATTCTGGTCAAGGACATGAACCGCCATTACAGCTACTTCGAGCTCAAGGGCATTGACTGGCCGGCGCTGACCGAAAAGTATCGCGAGCGCGCTGAGGCTGCCGACAACAACGACGAGTTTATTGATGTCGTCACGGACATGCTGGCCGAGTTGGAGGACATCCACACCTGGGTGATGAAGGACGGCCAACGGATCAGCAAATACGTTTCCAGCTACGACGGGAACTTCGATTTCCGGGTCGTCGATCAGGATTTGGAGGATGCCCAGCGCATCGGACGCTTTGGCGTGGTTGGCAAGACCGCAGATGGCACTGGCTATGTGCGAATCCAGTCACTCAGCGGCATCGATCAACGTTCGTTGAGTTCGATGGTGGAAGCGATCGAGGACCTGTTTGACGCGCCCGGAATTATCGTCGACTTGCGACGCAACGGAGGTGGTGC
>JBPCVB010000218.1:0-2625 GCA_051010855.1 Pirellulaceae bacterium
GGCTTTCGCTGGCTGGGGATCGACTGGGACGAGGGTCCCACCCCGGACGGTCAGGGTTCGGTGGGGCAATACGCTCCCTATTTCCAGTCACAACGACTCGACAAATATCAAACGGCTGTCCAGCAGTTGCTGGATAGCGGCGCGGCCTATCGCGATTTCGCCACGCCCGAGGAAACGGTCGCCGAGCGTGAAGCGGCCGAAAAGGAAAAACGCGACTTTATCTACAGTCGCAAGTGGATGGCCGAAACAGACGAGCAGACTGCCGCGTTTGAAGCTGACGGCCGCAAGTCAGTAGTGCGGCTGAAAATGCCTCGGGAAGGCAAGTGCGAATTTACCGATTTGATTCGCGGCGACATCAGCTTCGACTGGGCCCGCGAGCAGGACCATGTAATCCAGCGTAACGACGGGACGTGCCTGTACCACCTGGCCAGCGTCGTCGAC
Organism: Pirellulaceae bacterium; assembly: GCA_051010855.1. Classification (GTDB taxonomy): domain Bacteria; phylum Planctomycetota; class Planctomycetia; order Pirellulales; family Pirellulaceae; genus CAJQPP01. Next base: position 442 of record JBPCVB010000218.1, read on the forward strand.
GATCACGATTTCCGGATCACCCATGTGGTACGCGCGATCGAACATCTGTCGAACACGCCCCGGCAAATCTTTATTGCACAATCGCTCGGTTATCCGCTGCCGCAGTACGCCCATATTCCTTTTGTGGCGGAGCCGGGAAAGAAAACCAAACTTAGCAAACGCAAGATCGAACAATATCTCAAAAACCGGGAATTCAAAAAGCTGTACGACCACGGGGTGGCGATTGCCGATCGCATTGGTATCGAGCCGACACCCGAGTCCTTTAACCCGGTACTGGTCGATTTCTATCGGGAGACCGGATTCCTGCCCGATGCGATCATCAACTACCTGTTGTTATTGGGCTGGTCGCTGGACGACAAGACCGAGATGTTCTCCCGAGATGAAATGACTCAGCAGTTTTCCCTGGAACGAGTCGTCAAGAACGAAGCCAGCTTTGATCCGGATAAACTGACTGCGTTTCAGGGTCGCTATATGAATGACCTTGATTTGGAAACAAAAACTGCACTATGTGGCAGCTTTCTGGTGCGAGCCGGAGTGTTAACCGAACCGATTCCTGAATTGCAACTGGAGAAACTGGCGCTAATCGTGACTGCCGCCGATGACCGAGTCGTCGTGGCGGGCGATATCCTGCAGTTTGACGGCTTCCTGGCCGATGCCACCAGCTTGCCCTTCGAAGACAAGGCCTTTCAAAAGCGATTGGTCAAACCAGAGAACGCCGGCCATTTGCTGGCCGAGTTCAAAAAGATCATGGCAGTTACCGATGACTGGTCGGCCGGAAATCTTGAAAGCACACTGAAGGACTGGGTCGAGCAACAAGGCATCAAGATCGGTGATATCATCCACGCTTTGCGAGTGGCCTTAACCGGCAAGGCAGCGGGATTCGGCATGTTCGAATCGATGGAGATTCTCGGCCGCGAGGAATGTCTGACCCGCATCGACGTGTCACTGAAAAAACTGGAAGATGAGCGAAATGGGGCTGCCGTCTGAACCTGCTGCCGGCCGTTACGCTCTAACCAACAAAGACCGGTGCCACTGTCGTAACACCTAAACATCCAGCAAAACCATGAGCGAAACCAAATCCGTCGACTTCATTCGTCAAATCATCGTCTCTGACAACGAGTCGGGCAAACACGAGGGCAGGGTCCACACCCGATTTCCGCCCGAACCCAATGGCTACCTGCACATTGGCCACGCCAAATCCATTTGCCTGAATTATGGCATTGCCGCAGAGTTTGGCGGCCAGTTCAATTTGCGGTTCGACGACACCAATCCGGAAAAAGAAGAAGTCGAATACGTAGAATCGATCAAGGAAGATGTCGCCTGGCTGGGTGCCAAATGGGGTGACAACCTGTTCTTCGCCTCCGATTACTTCGAGAAGCTATACGAGTGTGCTGTGCAGTTGATCAAGCAGGGTGACGCCTACGTCTGTAGTTTGACCGCAGAAGAGACCAAAGAGTATCGCGGCGGCTGGAATTCCGATGGTCGCGACAGCCCGGACCGCGACCGGTCCGTCGACGAGAACCTGGACCTGTTCGATCGCATGAAGAACGGCGAATTCCCGGACGGCAAGTACACATTGCGCGCGAAAATTGATATGTCTTCGCCCAATATGAACTTGCGTGATCCGGCCATGTACCGGATTCGCCACGCACACCATCACCGAACGGGCGACCAGTGGTGCGTCTATCCCACATATGACTGGACGCATGGGCAGAGTGACTCCTTTGAAGGTGTCACTCATTCGCTATGCACCCTGGAATTTGAAAACCACCGCCCGCTGTATGACTGGTACATCGAAAAGCTGGGTGTTTTTCACCCCCAGCAAATCGAGTTTGCGAAGCTTCGTCTGACTCACACGGTAATGAGCAAGCGCAAATTGCGAGAGCTGGTCGAGCACAAGCATGTTGACGGCTGGGATGATCCACGGATGCCAACGATCTCGGCGTTTCGCCGTCGAGGGTACACACCCGAGTCGATTCGCAACTTCTGCCATCGCATCGGTATCACCAAGTTCAACAGTCTGACGGATTTTGGACTTCTCGAGCAGTCGATTCGGGAACACCTCAACCAGATCGCTCCGCGTCGCATGGCCGTGCTCCGGCCACTGAAAGTGATCATTGAAAACTACCCGGAAAGTGCCATGGAGGTTCGGCATGCGATCAACAATCCGGAAGATGATTCAGC
>JBPCVB010000219.1:0-3399 GCA_051010855.1 Pirellulaceae bacterium
GCGGCCCGCGTCGTAGCGCCGTTTGTTCGCAAATCCGAAATCGAAGCGGACCTGTTCGCCATTGCTGGCGATTCGGGTCAACCCTGCCCGCGCCGCGCCGAGGATTATGGCCGGGCCCTGATCAAGATGGCTGCTCTTGCACCGCAACTCTACCATCGCTCATCTGCCGGACACCCTTCGATCCGCGATCGACTGACACTGATCGCACGTATCGGGGACCAGCCTCACCTGGCAACACGGTTTCGCGAACGATTTTTGCTGGAACAACGTGTTACGGTAGCGGTGTTGTTGATCGTCATGGCCTGTGTCACGTTGCCCGTGATTCTGAATTGAAAGCGCTTGCCCTTGCGGCCGGGGATGACTCGCTCAATACTGTGGACTGACTCATTCAGTCACAGACCATTCAGCAATTGAGGATTCAGGTATGTCGCGTCCAGGTGCCATTACGTTCAAAGGCCATCCCATGACTCTCGTTGGCCAGGAACTGGCCGCTGGCCAATCCGCTCCCGATTTCACCCTGCACTATTTCCAGGACGGCATGCAAACCCTCACGTTGGCGGACCTGGCGGGCAAGCCCACGCTGATTAGCGTCGTCCCTTCTCTGGATACGGGTGTATGTGCCATTCAGACAAAGACGTTTAACGAGCAAATTGGCGCAATGGGTGATTCGATCAACGCGGTCACCGTCAGTTGCGATCTGCCATTTGCCCAAGGCCGTTTCTGCGGTGACAACGGGATCGAAAACATACGTACTGCCAGCGACTACCAGGATCGTAACTTTGGCAACAACTGGGGCATGTTGATCGAGGAACTCAAGCTGCACGCACGTGGCGTGTTCGTGCTGGATGGCGAGGGCAAGATCGTGTACGCGGAAATCGTGGGTGAAGTGACTGACCAGCCCAATTACGATGCGGCGCTATCAGCGATCAACGGGCTATTGGCCTCGGCCTAGGTTTTCAATCGTCGCTCAGTCATGACGCTCTTCAGGTGCCTCGAACCGTTTTTCGATTGGCCGAAAACACAACAGAACAATCAGTGAAACGACCGTCGCGACTACCGCGACCTGGTATTGGGCCAAACCGGCAGCGGTTCCGACGGCAGCGGACAGCCAGATAGCGCTGGCCGTCGTCAAACCCTTGACCTCCATCTGGTCGGTAAGTTTCAGGATTGTGCCGGCGCCCAGAAATCCAATACCGGCCGCGATGCCCTGTATGATGGTGGAGGGATCGCGTTCTTCACCGTTGGTCACCGTGCTTAGAGCCAGCACAACAAAAGTCGCGGCGCCGAGAGCTACCAGCATATGTGTCCGCATGTCCGCCCAGCGACCGTGAATGCGTCGCTCGATTCCCACAACACCACCGAGCAAGACGGCCGCAACCATTCTCAGGCTGAGATCAAGTATTCCGCCGAATCCCTCAAACATGGGCCTCTCCGATTTGGGATCAGGTCACAGTGGCGGTGCGCAAGTACTCCCGCGCGGCGTCCAGCGCCACGTTAATCTGATCAGGTTGTTTGCCACCGGCCTGGGCCATATCCGGTTTGCCGCCACCACCTCCGCCAACCGTTGGCGCAACATTCTTGACCCAGTCACCGGCGCTAAGGCCGCGCTGGACCAGGTCCTTGCTCAAGCCGGCAACCAGAATCACCTTGTCGGCACCCTGAATGGAGGCCAGGAACACAGCACAAGCAGGGTGCTTTTTGCGCAGCTGATCGATCAGGTCTCGCATCATGTTGGGGTTGGCTCCCGGTGTTTCGCATACGACCAGGCTAATGTCGCCGACCTGTGCAGCCTGGTCCCATAATGAGTCGGCTGAAATATCCGGTCCGTCACCTATCTGCTCAAGTTGCTGCTGGAGTTGTTCAACTTCGTTTTGCAAGGCAACCACACGGCTGCCCACCTCGGTGGTCGAGACGTTAAGCAGGCGAGCTGCTTGTTTCAGAATCTCGCGGCATTCCGGGTACGTGAGTACACGACCGTCGACGGATTGGGAATCGCTGGTTGTGCTGGAGGTTGCCTTGCCACCGGAAATCTGCTTCTTCAGGTCCTTGCTGTGTTTCAGCAATCGAGTTGTGGCATCGACCAGTCCGGACAAGGGCACGCGCAGCGTTTGGGCAGCATCCTCGAGCATCGACATCGTCTGTTGTGCGTTGTTCCGGGCCTTCTCACCAGTGAGTGCCACGATGCGACGTGTGCCGGCCGACACAGCCTCCTCGCCCACAATTTCAAAGGCAACAATTTCGGCGGAATTAGCCACATGGGTTCCGCCGCACAGCTCCTTGCTGTAATCGCCAATGGATACCATGCGCACAGGATCCGGATACTTTTCGCCGAACAGCATCATGGCACCTTGTTGACGGGCTTCTGCCAGCGGCAGGATTTCGGCGCGGACCTCGGTACCTTCATCGACCCGCCGCGAGGATTCGTCTTCGATTTTCAGGAGTGTTTCGCGGGGCACTGCCTCCTGATTGGAGAAATCAAAACGCAGATGGTCATCTTCCACCTTCGAGCCACGTTGCTGGGCATGTTCGCCCAGAAATTTCTGCAGGGCATAGTGCAAAATATGCGTGGCGGAATGAGCGCGCTGGATTCCGTCGCGACGCACTGAATCGACATCCACGGCAACTTGCTCGCCGTGAGCCAAAGTGCCTTCCAGTACCCTGCCGTAGTGAACAAACACATCGCCACTCTTTTTTACATCGGTAACGGCGAATTTCCCCGACGGACCAACAATGATACCGGTGTCAGCAACCTGACCCCCGGACTCGGCATAGAAAGGAGTACGATCGAGAACGACCAGTGTATTGTCGTTTGCAGCAGAAATCAGATGGACCTGCTGATCGTCGGCGACCAGGCCCACCACGGCGCCGTTGTCGCTGGTGCAGGCGTAGCCCAGGAACTCGGTCGATTTGACTTCACGCTTGATGTCGTCGATGGGGCCGGAATCGCCCATCACGCCTTCCATGCCGCCGCCACTGTCCCGGGCGTGTTTCTCCCGGGCGTGTTCGTAGCCTTCCCAATCCAAACCCAGACCGCGGTCGCGGGCAATCGATTCGAAGAGTTCGGCTGGGATACCCTGTTCCTGATACAGATTAAAGGCCTGGCGACCATCGACGACATCGACATTGTCAGTCTTCATGCGGCCAAAAATCGTTTCCATGCGAGCCAGACCATCATCGAGTGTCCTCAGGAAATTTTCTTCCTCGGACTTTACGGCTTGAGTGACGCGATCGCAGGTATCTCGCAGATCGGGATAAGGTCGAGCCATCACGTCCACAACGGCCGGTACGATCTGGTACAGGAATGGCTCGCGCAAACCCATTTCGTGTCCTTGCAGCACGGCGCGTCGCAGCAGTCGCCGAATCACGTAGTTCTCTTTTTGACTGTCGGGATAGACATTT
>JBPCVB010000220.1:0-9598 GCA_051010855.1 Pirellulaceae bacterium
ACCATGATGACCGCCGTGCAGGCCGCCATGGCCTACAATGCCACCACCGCAATGCTGCGCTGCAGCGTCGTTCGTCATCACTGCGGTAGCAGCGACAAAGGCGACAGCAACAGTAGCAGTTTGCAAAAGTCGTTTAACCAGGTTCATGCAATATCTCCTGAACTTGGGGTTATTCAAAATCAAAAGCTCCAGCCGATGCCGGAGCCAGGGAAAATGTCACCAGACCTGCCAGGTCTTTCAGAGAATTTGCACGGCGTGGCGGGGAACGCCACCCGCATCAATCGTTTCCGCCGAGAATACCCGAGCGAAGCAGAAAATACAGGAGCGTCAGGAATGTGCTGATCGCGGCCGCCACATAGGTCAGTGCCGCAGCATTCAGCACCTTGTCGATACCGGTCCGTTCATCGGGATAAATGATCCCCGATTCGACAACCAGTTTTTTGGCGCGGGCACTGGCGTTGTATTCAACCGGCAAGGTTACCAGCTGGAAAACCAGCATTCCCGCAAACAGCACGGCCCCCAGACCAACCACCCACTTGCCAAGCACGGGCGAGGCCAACATCAGCAACAGTCCCCCGAACATGGCATAGTAGCCGAGGCTGGAACCGTACTGAGCGACAGGTACAATCGCCGATCGCCAGGCTAACGGCACATAGCCCCTGGCATGCTGGATCGCGTGACCGGCTTCGTGAGTAGCCACTCCCAGCGCCGCGACCGAGGAACTGTCGTAGACCGGCTCGGACAGGGCGAGTTGTTTGGTTTTGGGATTGTAATGGTCGCTGAGGAAACCCTGCGAACGTACGACTTGCACGTCATGGATTCCGGCGTTATCGAGCAATTTCTGTGCGGCTTGTGCGCCGGTATAGCCGTTTCGCGAACCAACGCGGGAATACTTTTTGAATGCTGCTTTGACCTTCCAGCTGGCCAAGCCGGAAATCAGCATGCCAGGCAACAGGACCAGCAACAAATACAGGGGATCAAACATTTGCCATTCCAATTCTGAACAAGTTGAAACATCGAGGCCGACGCCGGGAAAGCGCGGCCAATTCTACACGGGAAGCCCTGATCGGGTCGACAGCAGGGTCTTCGCCAACGGGTCTAGCTGTCAAAAACGTCGTCAATTGGACGGGATAAAATGTCGTCATCTTCCAGCGAACTGGAGGTGACAGTTTCGGAGGGATCCATTTTACGCACAATAACCTTGAAAGCCCGAATGGCCACGACCTTGACCGGATCACCCGGCTCGATGGCCATGCCCTCACTGACTGCGTCGTATTTGTTACCGTCGATGACGACCATACCACTGGGCAACATCTTGGTGCGGGCGATCCCCTGTTTGCCGATTAGCTGCTCGCGTTCATCGTAATGTTCGCCGGTCAGTACAACATCTTCATGTTTTACCCTTCCGATCAGCACACGTTTGCCGATCGGTGTGTTGGGCCAGACATGGACGAAAGCCAGAAAGATCAAGGGCATCAACAAGGCCACGGCGATCATCAACCCGACGCCGGCCGGCACACTGTAGAAAAAGGCGACGACTATCGAGGAAATAATCAACACCGTCGACAGGATCGCCAGCAACCCCGCGCTGGGAACAAACATTTCAATCGCGATAACGACCAGGGCCGCAAGCAGCAACCGAATTGCCCAAACCAGTCCGCTCATTCCACAATCAACCCGTAGTAAACAACTTCAGACATGCGACATCGCCTCAACCTGATTCTGTCTCGCAGGATAATCAGGACTCGGCACGCAATTCAACCTGGACGCGATTTCCAGTAACTTCGACGACCTCAACGGGCTGGTCACGTTCGATCATCCGGCCGTCGGTAATCACGTCCACCAGTTCACCGCCGATCAGGGCCTTGCCGGCCGGGACCAGCGGCGTGGTGGTGACACCTTTTTTGCCCAGCAAATGACTGCGGTCAACCAGCGACTCGCGAGCATCACGCTGAGTCGGGGAAATGGACTCATCGGAACCGGGTGGATTCAACATGATCCGGCGGAACATAGGCATCGTCGTCAGGTACTTGCGAAAAAAGAAAACTGCTGCGAAGAACCCGCCGCTGGCCGCCAGCACCAGTGACAACGAAACCGGCAAACGCTCCCAGTCCTCGGAGCTGCGTGGGATGATGAACGTCTGCGAGGCCAGGACGATTCCGGTGACGATCATCAACAGCCCGCCAATGCCAAACACACCAAAGCCGGGTACGACGAAAACCTCCAGCACAATGAAAACCATGCCCACCACAAACAACAGGATTTCCAGCCAGTGTGCATTTCCGTCCAGATACTGACTCCAGAAGAACACCATCAGGCACAAAGTACCGAGGAACCCCGGAATCCCGATTCCAGGATTGGACATTTCAGTGGACAGCAAGAACACGGCGCCAAACAACAACCAGGCGGCCACCCACGGTGCGGCCAGTTCCCGTGCCAGGGTTTGAATCCAGCGATCGGTGGGCGATGGCTGTAACTCCAGCGGTGTTTCTTCCAGCTGGTAAAACTGCTTGAGTTGTTCAAAGTCATCGAGTGTGGAACGAGTCAGCGTCATGCGTGCGGCTTCCTGACCCGTCAGACCACTGGTCAGGTCGACCGTGTCCAGCATGCCCCACTGGTCAGCGTCACCCAGTTCCAGTCGTTCGGCTTCGCTTAACAAACGGACCTGGCCAGTCGCCTTGTGCCGGTACCGCCCGATTTCCAGATCCACGTCGACCAGACCCACGGGAACGGACCAGTCAATCTGTTTTTGCTCCGCCAGTCGGCGAATCAGGGGTCGTGCGTCTTCCAGTTCCTGCTCGGTTACCGGGACATCTCCCAGGCCACCGAGCCGGCCATCACGTGTCATGATGAGCTGATCACAGGCAGCAGCAATTAGCGCCGCGGGACCCACTGCCGTCGTTTCCACAAACGCCACGGTACGGATTTTCGCAGGATCCAGTGCCGCCAGTTCGCGGGCCACACGCAAACAAGATTCCATCTCGCCACCCGGCGAATTGAATCGCACAATGATCAGGTTGGTATCGGGATAGCTGTTCAGGTGACTGGTCATCATGCGTACCGTCCAGTCAGCTTCGCGGGCATCGACATAAGTGTTGATTGGCAACTGAACCGCTTGCCACGTATCACCGGCCGCCGGATTACCCTCAACCGCAGCGGGATCAACGTCGAGACGCAGGGCGAGGTCGCGCCGGGAGGAAACGCGATTGCGAACCAGTCGCAACTGTTGCAATGTTTCGCTGGTAAACAACGGTAATTCACCAGCGCCACTAAGCGTCGTCGAACCAATGACCTTGCTGGCCGCATCCAGTCGATCCAGTTCGTCCTGGTTCACAAAAGAAAAACCGTCGTTGGTTTCGACTCGATGCAACGAGGCATTCTTGTCAACCAGCGCGACCGCCAGGGCGGAGGGCAGGCGTCCGCCCACAATATTCTTGTAGAGGTCCAGCTCCAGCTTTGGGTCACCGGCAATGTCGATACCCGCCTGACCAATCGCCGAATCGTTGTGCATGGCGATCTCATCGCAGGCCAGCGCCACCAGCACTGCGTGTCCCTTGAGATGACTGACAGGACCACCCGCGTCGGGATCAATCGCAAAACCGCGCGCCCGCGGTATGTAGGCGACCGTATGTACTCCACGCAATTTGGCATCACGCAACAGCAATGCGATATTCAGGCAGTTGCCGATTTCACCCCCCTGCCCCGTCACACTGTTGGTTGTGTCAAATTCAAGAATCAACACCGGTCGTCGCGCGGCCTCGACAATCACGGGCGCCTGTTCGGCGACACGCTGGATCTGTTGCTTGACACGCGCGGCCACCGATTCGGTGATTGGCAAGGGAACCTGAATCAGGAAACCGCTCCGCACCGAACCGTCAGACTGGCCAGCTGGCTGCTCCTGTTGAGCAGGCAATCGGTGACTCACGCACAGCATCAGGGCGGCCACGCAGGCGACGCCTGCAAGACGAGAGAAGTTTCGAGACACCAGGGCTGGGATCATGGTTTCCTTTGCATTACGAATTATGGATGCGCACCACGAATTTCGGATTCAGGTCCACGGCGGACTTATGCATTAACAACGACCGCCGAACTGTAGACCGGATATCCGGTCGGCAATCGCTGCTCTATTATAGGGTGGCAGGAATGACGGAAAACGCGGAACTTCATACGGCATTCGATTCGCCGGCGCCAGCTCATTCTTTGCGATTCGACACACAAAATCGTGCAAAATCCGCACAGCGCGTCGTTCCGGCGGGAATCTGCCGATCTTGCGGACCGGTCACCGGCGTGCCAGATAGCGTCGGTCCGATTCGCTCAATCGTTCGATCGGGACCTGAACCGTCGTGCCATCCGCCTTTTCCAGATGCACCTTATCACCCTCCACCTTGACCAGTCGCGCCTCGACCGAGTAGTGACCGCTGGCATCCGACCAGGTGCGTAAAGCCTCCTCTGGCGGCGATTGCAAAGCCGGCGCATCGGGATTCAGCTCACCCAATTCGGTGCGAGCAATGGCGGCGGCCGGCGATTCGCTGTGTCGGGTAATCAGCGAAGCATACGTGCCTTCGGCCTGACGACGGTCGCGCGATTTGCCGGACGCGACCAGCTGGCGGGCCCGTACCAGCAACCGTGCAGGTTTCAGGTGCTGCTTGACGTCGTCCTGCTGTTTCAAATCAGAAAGCAATTGTTCCACGCGCGGTCCGACGGTCGGAAACTCCTTCACCGCGGCAGCCAGTTGCACCAGCTCGACAACGCCCTGAAACGCCGAATCGGGTTCCCCAATCTTGTCGCCAATGTCGTTCAACTCAGCAGTCGCGAGTTCGGAAATTTGCCTGGCCAGCTCGTCGGCAGCCAGCGCATCGGCCGAAAAGCTTTGCAAGCTGCCGATGGTTCCCAGTCGGGCCAGCGGGTTGAGTGCCCGAGCGGCCGACTTGATATCGCCTTGGTCCAGCGCAGTCGTGGCGGCCTGGTTACAGGATTTGAGCAGTGTAGATTCCTCGACGTTCCATGCGCGACCGGAATGCGCACGGGCCGCGGCCAGCATTTCCGGTAACGCTTCACCCGGCAACGAACCCGATTTGCCATATAATTGTTCGCCATCAGCGCGAATCACAAACAGGATAGGAATCGCATTGCCCTCGTGTTCGTAGCGTTGGGACCAGTTGGCCCATTCAGAATTTTGGTTGGTAACGAGTTTGAGCGGGACAAACTGACCCGAGAATGCAGACAGCGAAGGATCTGATTCCAGTCGCTCCAGCAACCGCACACACGGGGCTCACGTTTCCCGGCCAGCCATGGCCAAAATGGGCAGGCCAGTGGACTGTGAAATCTCCAGCGCCTCATCCAGAGTAGGCAAGTCGGTCTGGGCAACGGCGGTCGTAGTCAGCCAGATCAGTGTCAGAGTCAGCACCGGAAAAGGGGACTTTCTCATGGTATGCTCCGTTTGACAGCCTGGTTTTTGCTTTTTGTCGGCTGCTTTGGAAAAGCCTCGTGCCGGTTAATCACGGTACGGTTGATTGTGGATTGTAACGGGCGTGATCGTATTCAACAATTTGCATGATCTCCTGTGACCTGAATCACGCCCATGCGCTTCTCGCGAGTTCTTCGAAACTTTCTGATCGGTTACGCCGTGTTGCACCTGGTGGCAGCAGGAGTGTTTTTTGGCTGGTCATTACATCCTGGTTGCGCGCACAAATGATCAACCAGACTCGCCAGCGACTGCTCGATTTTTTGTCGCTGGCTGTTCGCGAACATATTCAAACACTGGATGAAGGCCTGAGGCGGCATCTCCATTGACCGGCTCAAGTACCGCGTTTCGGTCGACGATCGCCTGCTCGACCTGACGCCGAGTGAATTCCGGCTGCTGGATACACTGATCCGACAGCCAGGTCGGGCCTTCGATCGCAGCGAATTGATCGATGCCGCACTGGGACCCGATACTCTGATCATGGAACGCACGATTGACGTGCATATCCGTTCGCTACGTAAAAAACTGGGCGAGCCAGCCGCCGAACGAATTCAGACCGTGCGCGGTATCGGCTATCGTTTTCAGGAGTAACGTTTGCGTCGGAATGTGATGCTATCCCGGTGCTATCACTTTGGGCCAGCACCAGGCACGGGAGCCAGGATCGACATGGTCACTGCCGAGTCGGCGTGCTAATCTCCCCGCCCCACCGGCTGGCGTCACCCGTGTACGTCCGGCGACCCATAATCGAGCCCATGAAAACGAAGGAATGTTTCATGAACCGAGGCATCTGCTGTGCGTGGTTGTTAAGTGGTGTTTTGATTTGTTGTGGCTGCAACAGCAAACAGGTCGCCGAGCCAGCCGAATCGCCATCGGCAGATCAGGAATTGATCGCAGTGATCGATTTGAATCTGGTAGCCGAGGAGATCGGCGCCCGAACCAAGATCGATATGGCTCTGGACAAACGCGAAAAGGAGTTGCTCGCACAGTTCAACGGACTCAAGTCGGAACTTACGCGACGAGAGACCGACTTGCAGGACTCGTTCAATGATGACCTGAATGACGACCAGCAAAACGAGCTGGATCACTTGCGCGCCGAGAACCAGTCGAAACTGAATTTGCAGGCCCAGACAGCCAGCACGCGACTGGCCGAATTTCATGCGCAGCTAAAGCAGAAACTGCTGAACGACATCCGTCCCGTCGCCTATCAGGTGGCCCAGGATCAGGGAATGAAGATTGTCCTGACAGTGGGCCAGGTCTACGCGGCCGGACCCAACGTCGACATCACACAAGCGGTAATCAAGCATATTCAGTCGGTGAACGCTGCTAATCCCGAAACGACAAACATTTCGCCCAGGGGACCCGTTGCCCGAGTGGGTGATATGCCCGGCGGAGGTGAATTTGTACCCAATGCCATCCGTTAGTGGCCAGGCAAGTGGCCCGGCATCACGGGCGCGAACATCGGTCGTGCCCGGGTGGTCTGTAACCTGTAGTAAGCCGGTCGACCGACGCGTTCGGGCATTATTTTCAGGCCTTGCCGCCCCAAAACCAATGTCCTAAACTTGGCGCTCGCAAAAATCCCCTGCTCCTGTAGCTCAGTTGGTAGAGCAAGCGGCTGTTAACCGCTGGGTCGTAGGTTCGAGTCCTACCGGGAGCGCTAACCCATACGTGCACGGAGGCGACGATGTACTTCGTGTACATTCTCCGCAAAACGAGTCCGACAGATTCTACGTCGGACAGACCGTGATTCTCACGCGTCGTCTTATCCAACAAACACTCACTCCACGAGAATCGGGCTGTCGAAGTGTTCACGGAAGCACGGGCCGTGGAGACTGGTTTGGTTCGGCTTCATGCCGGACTCGGGTAGTGGGAATCGCCAGATAACCTGCACGGGAACAACCATGTACTTCGCGTACATTCTCCCTGGTTAGCCGGTAAGTTCTGCATCGTTTACCTGCGACCGATTCACCTGGGCGTCCTGGTTTGCTGGCCCCATGTCATGTAAACCGTTCAATACGGTCAAGCGTCCCGGGCACGCGCAAGGCATACCTCGCAAATCGTTGCATTGATTTGGCGCGCGAGGTATGTCGAGGTGTCTACAAACTGCCTCAACGCAAGAACCGAACAAAGGCGCTGGGGAAACCAATCGAGTTCACACACCATTCACGGGTTTGTATTTGAGTGTGGCGGGGAATGACGCAACGTCAGGCCATTTCCGCAAGGTAACTGCCTGTGGTCTGCCGGGACCTGTTTGCATAGAAGGGAGCGGACGGGTGTTGCGCGCGATTCATGGATCTCTGACTGCGCACGGATACGGCGTACGTAATAACGACGCCGTCGACGACAAAATTCTAATAAATCCGGCGTAAAGCCCCATCGAATGGGGATTAACTTCTGCGTTGCTTTTTGCTGACGGTGGGACAGCGTTCTTGCCGACAGGAAGTCAGCAGCGGATTTCTATTTCCTTTTTTTGTCAAGGACAAAGGAGCAGTTATGTCTCATCAACCCCCACAAACACCTCGTAACGACAGGCATGATCAAAAGGAGGTGAACCGGCGCAAGTTCGTGCAGACGATTATGGCTTCGGTGCCGGCGGCCAGTCTGGCCTGTGCCATCCCGGCCATGGCCGGCAATTCAGGTGATGGTGATACTCCGGCGGATAATGGAGAGTCCAGCGCCCAATGGGTCTGCGCCATCCAGATATTGTTCCAGCTCGGCGATGACCTTGCGATGTACTTGATGCTCAACTGCACAACCAACGAGTTCTCCAATTTTGTTGGGACTGCCGATATGGAACTCGGCAAATGCGATACTCCCGAAGCTGGTGGTTGCCATCAACTCTCGGCGTACAACAAATACCCGCGTACTGACGATGAGTTTGGATGGGTCCTGTCACCAGAGCTGGATGACAATGCAATCGAGCGAGTGAAATACGTATCCACGGCCATGAAAGCCAACGTCACTCGTTAATCGTCAATAGAATCGATGCGGCCACAGCAGGTCTGCCCCCTGCTGTGTCGCTGCATTTCATTCACTCGTCACTTCAGGTTTTGCGCGCGGTCAATGGCAGCGCGCTGCGAGCTCCGCGGAAACTCAACTGGCTAACGACCATATGAGTGGAGAGCTGACTATCCTTCACACTTTCCAGTGAAATGAATGAGCGTAACGTTTGTTCCATGGGGACCGGCTGATCGATTTTGACCTCAGTCGTATGTGAAATTGTGGCCGTCCATTCCTCGGTGGCCGAGTCCTTTTCCAACAGACCATCAAGGACTCCGTTGAATAGCTCATGGTGGAACGGCAAGCGCTTGCCAACACGTTCGAGGAACGCCACGGCGTCATTCAGGGGAATGCGGGCGTAAGGAGATGATGGATCGGATTGATTCGGGGCTGGCAGGATCACCGGCACTTCCAGGGATGCCGGGAGCTCGGCGAGATCGATCCATGTACCGCCAACGAGTTTCATTCCGTCGAGATTGGGAACCACCACGGAAACCGTCGGTAAGACTACGGCTTTGTCATGACTTTGCCATTTGATATGCGGATGCAATTGCGGTAATTGAAGAGGACGCGGCACGCGGCGGAAGACCTCGTGAAATTCGCCGTCCTTTTCCGCCACCACCAGATAGTCGCCCGGCAACAAATCGACTTCGACGGGACTGGTGCCGGCCGCCACGGATTGGCTAACCAGCGGAATGCCCTGTGCATCGAGTGGACAGAAAGTGATTTTGGCACCTGCCGGATTCGTCGTCATCGTAACAGCGACTTTCGGACTGGAACCTGGCCACATGGACCAGCCCAGGGCACCGCCGGCAGCCATTAATCCACCACCCATCATCACCTTGCCGAGGAATCCGCGTCGCCCGATCGTTTGCCGCCTGGAATCAATGGATTCACGCAGTGTCGGCTGATTGCCCAGGACCCGACTCAGGTCGTATTGCATGGCCTCGGCAGACTGGTAACGATCCGCTGGTGACTTGGCCAGCGCCTTGCCGCACACGGCCGCCAGCCGCGCGGGGATTCGGGCATCGAGTTCCTGCAGTTTTGGCGGCTCGACGTGCAGGATCTGGTCCAAAATTACACTACTTTTTCCTTTGAAGGGTCGTCGACCGGCCAGTGTTTCATACAGCACAACTC
>JBPCVB010000221.1:0-6836 GCA_051010855.1 Pirellulaceae bacterium
ATCGAAACGCAACTGCTTGAACACGGTCGCGCGCCCGAAACCGTCATGGTTGATCCGGGTCAGATCGTCGAGGCCATTCGATCGATCAGTCCCGAATCGCTCAAGGAAATTGATCTCACACCTTACCGATTTCCTCAATCGGCCATTGAACACGAAAATGTGGTTCGAGTTGCCAATGCCATACTCGACTCGACAGGTGCCAGCGATGAACAATCCGGACAGTTAAACGCGATCCGTGATCGGCTGACACCTGACGAACGCGATGCCCTGCAGCAAATTGTCGAACAAGTGGCGGGACGCAGTCCAGCAACCGACGACGATCGCAAACAACTCATCACCGTGCTTAATCGCGTGATTGACGATCCGTCATTGCACCAGTCGACTTCGTTCGCGCCGGCGCTGGAGAAGCCGGTATGGTCATACAAGCAACTTCTGGAACCGGCTCGCGACAATCAGTTGCGATTGATGAAAGAGCAAGTCGACCAGCAACCCGAGAATTACGAACTGTCGCGTCGGTTAAATCGGTTGCTGGTTGCCCGTATCATGCCGAACTGGATTGCGGCCCCGACCATCGAGTTGGTGCCGCTGGAAATCTGGCGGGACTTTACCAGAGGTACGCAGGCCCTGTCGCCTCATGAAGTGTTTATGGTGTGGATCAAGGCGGCCATCATTGTCGGCCTGGTCATTTCGGGACCGTGGTGTTTCTACCAGATCTGGTTATTCGTGGCTGCCGGTCTGTACCCGCACGAGCAAAAGTACATTTACTGGTACCTGCCGATCAGCATCTTGTTGTTTATGTTTGGCGTTTGTCTGGCGTTCTTTTTTGTGTTCGACCCGGTGCTGCAGTTCCTCTTCTCGTTTAACGCGCGCATGGGCATCGCGCCGCAGCTGCGGATCGGCGAGTGGCTGAGTTTCGTGCTGTTTCTGCCTTTGGGATTTGGCATCGCCTTTAAGTTGCCGCTGGTGATGCTGTTTACCCAGCGGATTGGATTGGTAACGACGCCATTCTTTACATCCAACTGGCGAATTGCCGTGATGATCATTGCCGTCCTCTCCATGTTGCTGACGCCAGCGGACCCGATCAGCATGATCATGTTGGCCGGACCCCTGACCGGGCTGTACTTCTTCGGCATCGGCCTGTGCCACTGGATGCCCCGACCGCAGAATCCGTTTGGGGACGAGACGGGTGTCGTACGGCCGTAGAAGCAGATACCTGCCTCTCCCGGGATTGGGAGAGGCCGCCGCGAAAGCGGCGGGTGAGGGTTGGTGAGGGTTGATGTGAGAGTGTAAGCATATTCCGTCGGCTGGATATTCCTTGTTCGACATTCGATATTCCACTGGCCGATTCAGAACCGCAGAATATCGAACAAGGAATCTCGAAGGCGGAATTAAGCAGCGTCAATCTGCAGTGCTTTGCAATCCTCTGCGCTCTCCGCGCCCTCTGCGTTTCCTGAAACACCATCCGGAAAAATCAGGCCAAGCCGGAATTTAAACGCAGAGAACGCAAAGTCGCCGAGAATCGCAAAGGCTCGGCAAGCAGGTAACAGACATCTCCCGGGCAGGATGCCAGCATTGCAAAAAAACCGCTCTTGCTTCACGTACGGATGTACGTCTAGGATTCTTGCCGTACAAACGTACGTGTTAAACGCCGTGTGTGAAGGAGTACCAACCGATGGTCGATCGACCGGCCCTGTCCAAAGGCGAAATGGAAATTGCCCGCCTGCTGTGGGAAATCGGACCCGCCACTGTCCGCGAAGTTTTCGAGGCCATTCCCGAATCGCGAAAAATGGATTTTTCCACCGTGCAGACTTATCTGCGTCGGCTGGAATCCAAGGGGCATGCCAATTCCAAATTGAATGGTCGCATCCGAGTCTATTCCGCTCGCACCAAACCCCGCACCGTCATTCGCGAAACCGTCGATGACCTGGTGCAACGCTTGTTCGGTGGCGAAACCATGCCTTTGGTCCGGCATCTGATTGAGGAGCGTGGCATCGACGCGGATGATCTGGCCGAATTGCGAACACTGATGGAACAACTCGAGAAGGGAGGCCGGAAATGATGAACTCCGATCTGCTTTCCCTGCTTATCACCCAGACCTGGCAAGTCACCGTGCTGGCCGTTGTCGTTTGGTTCGTGACACGTACCTGGACAAAAAACCGGCCGCATCTGGCTCACGCCCTGTGGATACTGGTTTTGATCAAATGTCTGACGCCTCCCGTCATTAGCAGCCCGACCAGTGCCTTCAGCTGGCTGGGTGCCGATTCACCGTCGCACACGGTCCACGAGGAGCTTGTCCGAAATACAGACCAAACAAATTCGAAACCAATGTTCGTATCACCCCGGGATTCGATCGTTGTTCAGGCGGTACCGCAAGCCAATTTCGCGGAAGCCAAATCAAAAACGTCGAGCCCCATCCCAATCCCGCGAGCGAAATCCGTCACGCCGTCCGAGTCCCACAAAGCAGTCAATTGGCCCGGATTTGTCACTCGAGTCTGGTTATTGGGGGTGGCAATCGGTTTGGTGTGGACTTCGCTTCGCATGCTGCTGTTCCTGCGCTGGATCCGTGCCAGCCGAACGAGCACAGACTCGTCGGTCGAACGGTTGGTCGAGAAATTGCGCAATCAACTAGGTATCCGACGCCGTGTGCGTGTCCGGATTCTGCGAAGTCCTGTCGGTCCCGCTGTTCTCGGGGTTTTTCGACCGACCGTTTTGCTGCCGGCTTCGATCGCTGCAGGCAAATCAACCGAACAACTGGAGCCGCTGTTGGCCCACGAATTGATTCACATTCGTCGCGGCGATCTTGGCTGGGCCTTGCTGCAAACCGTCGCCAAAAGCCTGTTTTGGTTCCATCCGCTGGTTCGTATGGCAGCGCGAATGGTTACCCGCGAATCGGAGCGCAGCTGCGACGAGGAGACGGTCGCCAGTCTCGGTTGCAAACCGGTCGCGTACGCCAAAGGCCTTTTGGAAGTTTTGGAACACAAACATCAACTGCGAATCGCGCCGGCTTTGCCCGGCGTGCGACCGGTAGATATCACATCAGCTCGAATGGAGAGAGTTATGAACCTTGGAAATGGAACTCATCGTCGCACGCCTTTTTGGGTGTGGCTGGTTTTGATCGTCTGCGGCACGGTTGTTTTGCCTGGTGCAGCGATGGTCGTTGCGCAGGAAAGATTGCCGGTGTTGCCAAATCCGGAACCATCCGGCGTATTACCGGCACCGACTCATCCGCTAACTCTGCCTGACGGTGAAAACTGGCGTTTGCAGACCTATGAGATTACGGATCTGATCGAGGAGTACGAAGCATCCGTTCAACCAGCCTATTATCTCGATGGCAAGCTGGCTGATCTGGCTGACATTCTTGGGTGCCGGCATCCACGGCCGGACGGAACTTCTTCCACGCCACAAGGTCGCGAATTGCAGACCATCACGGACAACGGCATTATCACGCTGGGTGACCAACATCCCACGATGAAATTGGTGGATCAACGGATTTTTGTCTTTGGCGATGACGCCACCCATCAGGCAGTATCAGCGGCCATCGAAAGATTTCGTCAGTTTGGTTTCCGCCAGATCGTCGTCGAAACGCACATGATCCGCACGGCGGTTGACCAGCTGGAGGAGCTGGGAATCGAATGGTCAATCGCTCCAGCCGGCCAGGTCGTACTGGATTCCAATGACCCCGGTCAACAAGTGTTTCAGCCCGATCAAGCGGGCTTACTCGTTGTGACGGAAGCAGGTGTCCAGGGAATCGCGAATAACAGTTCGGTAGACATTGCGAACCTCGTTTTGAATGAAAACGTGGCAGCAACCTCTTACGTCGAAAGGAATTCACCGGTGCTTTATGCAACGGTGGACAACCAGCAGGTGACGCAGATTGTGACCGCGGCGAAATCAGACGAAAAGACGACGCTGTTTAACGCCCCGACAATCACGATGTACAACGGGCAAAACGCGACAGTCGTTACCGGTTCGCAAAGACCGTTGGTGGTGGGATTGAACCAGGTGACCGACGAGTCCAAAACGAAAACGGCTTATCAACCGGTAATACGTGTGATCAATGAAGGGACGATACTGAGCCTAAATGCCGAGATTGTTGACAATCTCATCAATCTGGATTGCCGTCTCGAACAATCCCAGATTCTGAATGTTGAAACGATGCAAGTGCCATTGAAAGATGCTGGCGCGAATCAACCATCGATCCAGATTCCCGAAGTGGCAACGATGCGAGTTCAATCATCACTGAATGTACCTGACGGCAAGACACTGGCGTTGAGTAGTATTCAGCGCAATACCGACGGTGAAAGCCAGTTGCTGGTGGCCTTTTTGACCTGCCGCGTGCTGGACAAGCCCAAGGATGACGATCGTTCGTCCTCGCAGTCGGAACTGCCGCCGCCGGTCGATATGGTGCCACCAGCGCAGGTGGATCTGCCGACAACTCCTGCCGATTCAGTTGATCGCGACATTCTGCTGAGCGAAGCGGAACAAGGCCGCTTCGTCATTCGCGCGGAAGGTCCTGCTACTGGCGAAAATCCGGAAGCCCTGGTCGAGGCCATGCAGGACATGTTTTATGGCGCGACGATCGACGGCAATGTCGACTTTGAAATCACGGATGGCTTGCCGATCGTCCGTGGCAACAAAATGCATATCACCATCGACGACGGGTACGTTGTGCAGGGTGATCAGGGAGAAATGCGATTCCTCTCCGAAGACAATCTATGTTTCCGCTTCCAGGGCAATGCCCGATTTGAAACGGACGGTCTCAGAGTCAGTGCTGATCAAATGTTGAAGGTAACGTCGGACGACGGCATGGGACTCGAATTGTCGGGATCGGCAATCATCGATGTGAATGAGCCCGGCCTTGGCCTTCGATGCTCGGCGGACAGGATTGTGTTGGATCCAGAAACGACCGTAATCCATATGATGGGTAATGCACGTCTGATTTGTGAGGGAGATTCAAAGATAGATATTGGGGCAGGCTATATCGAGTACGATGGCAAAACTGATGCAATCAAATCATCGGAAACGATTCCTGAGGATGCTGCCCAGCTCGACTTGTTCTCGTTTTACCTCGGCGTTTTGCGTTAGATCGCAAGCGAATTTGGCAGGTGGGTCAGCACCACAGCCTGGCCCACCAATCCTTCGTATCGTCCCCATGAGCAACCGCAGAACATCGAACAAGGAATTTCGCAGGCAGAAATTGCAGCGTCGAACTTCGATCCTCTGCGCTCTCCGCGCCCTCTGCGTTTAACTGCAACACCCATTTGACGAGATCAGTTCAGTCCTTCAACGCAGAGAACGCCAAGGTCGCAAAGAATCGCCAAGCAGTCTTGACGTGAACCCGGATCCCAACCTTATCCGCCGTGTTCGTCCAGCAACTCAGACAGCCGCTGGTGATAGGCAACCAAATCGGCTTCGTTTGGGCAGACATACTCGGCCAGCGCCTGTTCGTCCGTCTTCAGTAGCCCTTCAATCTGCACCAGCATCTCGCGTTGTCGCGGGCTGAGGTGGACGGCTGGATCAGAGGGATTATCAGGGTCCAGCGCGCCATTGATCTTGACCGCCTGCAGTTCTGTAAGCGGCAAATGGCGATACACTGAATTGCGCAGGTAGTATTTCTGATCCGACTCCTTGGCATCACGTGTTACCGGATGCTCGGCGGCATCGACGACGTCAGCGCCAGCGGCTGTGGAACTGGCTCGTTGCGCTTCGTCATGTGCGTAAACGGTGGAAGCACACTCCATTTCCAGCGCCTTTTTTAGCAGCGTCTCGTAGTCGATGACAGCAGGGTCGAAAGTCAGCTGGACAACTTCCTTTTCACCGATCCATGCGGAATGGGTCGACAGCACACCATCGAGCGCGCCCAGTTTGGCTTCACCCACCCAGTAACAATGCATGGCAAAGGTTGCCTGGTTGACCGCTTCCTCGTTACCCCCGGCAACGTAAAGCAAGTAGTGTGGCACATCGCGTTCGGCCGATTTGAGGCTTTCGACCATGCGACTGGCTACGGCGATGGTTTCCCATACGCCATCCTGCCGCGGAATCACATCATCGCCCGCAGCATTGATAAACCTGATGACCGGATTGTTCCACGATGGTTCTTCAAACGAGTTAAGGATCTTTTCGTCGTGTTCCTTGTTGTTGTAGATGAGAACCGGCACAAACAAATCCTCGATCGCTTCCACCATCAACGGGTGCGACATTGGGCCATTGCCAAAGTCCTGACAGGTTTGGCACCCGGGAACTTCCTGAAACAGAATCAGCACCGGCTTTTGTGAATCAGCCGAAAGCTGTTTGGCTTGTTCCAGATCGCGATGCCATTTCACCTTGCCCAGTTCCACTGGCGGATCATCGGCGTGGTTGGTGGCGGGAAATATGAACAAGGCTATGATGGCGACCGTGAGAATTCCGGGTAATCGGGTCATGTTGAACTGGCCTTTCACGAGCGTCCGGATTGAGAAGGTGGGTAATGGAAGCAACATTGTAGCAAACCGCCCAGATACTTGAAATTTGATTTGGAGCCGTTGCGTGAAGTCGCTGACCAAAGAACTATGGATGGAAGTACCCCAACGTCGCGAGATTGTTTCAATTCACGGCGAGGTGGAGCGACTGGTGGCCGAGAGCGGCGTGCAGGATGGGCTGGTACTGGTCAACGCCATGCATATTACGGCTTCGGTGTTTATCAACGACAACGAGTCGGGTTTGCACGCCGATTACGAGCGCTGGCTGGAAGAACTGGCGCCGTTCAACGCCGGAGGCGATCCGGCCAGCGGCGGTTATCTGCACAATCGAACCGGGGAAGACAACGCCGACGCGCATCACAAGCGGCAGGTTATGGG
>JBPCVB010000222.1:0-3405 GCA_051010855.1 Pirellulaceae bacterium
AACCCAGGGTGTTCATCAGCTACGGCCGTGCTGACTACGAATCGGCCAAGCGTGTTCGCAAAGCACTTGTTGCGGCTGGCCATAATGTTTGGTGGGACGACGAACTGCTGGCCGCCGGCAAATGGTCCGATCAGATCGAAAAAGCGCTGGTCAATGCCGACGCCGTGGTGGTGCTGTGGTCCAAAAACGCCGAAGACTCGGATTGGGTGCGGCATGAGTCATCGATTTCCAAAGTTCGAGGAACACTCACCAACGCGCAAATCGGCGAAGCCAACATTCCCCAGTTGTATCGAGAATCCCAGATCGTCGATTTAACCGGTTGGAATGGGTCGGCAGAAGATCCCCAGTTCCAAAAGCTAACCAGCTCGATCCAAAGACATCACAAACGCGGAGCGAACCGCAAATTGGCCTGGGCTGGTGCAGCGTTGCTGGTTGCCTTCATCGGGTGCGTTGCAGGCTGGTTCTTGTCCGCAGCCCTGAACACTGGCGAAACGCCACTGCCTGTCGACCAGCGTGCATTCGTTTCCGAAGCGGCGCCGTTCAGTCCACTGCCTGGCGTTACCGTTAGCGGTAATGTGGTGACGATCGACAACACATTTCCCGATGAGGCGGCTGTCGAACAGTTGCAAACAATAATGGAATCGCCGGCTGGCGCCGGTCACAAAAGAGCGTTGGAAAGGATCCAGCGGGGATTCGGGCTTTCCGGGTTGTTTGAAGCGAGGTCTTACCCGATGGAGGAAGCCAGCTTCAAACGGTTTCTCGAACTGAGCCAGAACGACGTCTTGCGTCCACATATCAGGTCATCGGAACGGTTGAGGGTCTACACGCAAGAAGCATACTGGAGCCTCGGCGGCAACGGGGTTCGGATTGTTGGCTTTCCGGATCAACCTCAATTCGGCTTGGGAATCATGACTCTCGATGGTGTGGAAGGGACGATTCGAATTCACTCCAGCGAAACACCGGCATCTGATCGATACGGGGCCATTCGACCGGTACTGAACGCGATTACCAATTCATTGCCAAATGTGAGCGATGGAGTCATCGAGGTTCCGGCAACCGAGGGGCAAACCGTCATTTGTGTGTTCGTCAATGAAACGGTGGTGTTCACAGCAGGCGATCACACAGTAACGATGAAGATCGTGGAAACACCGAATCCCGGGAGTGCCTGGCGGATCGGTGGCGATGCCTTGCTGGTGGAATACACGGTAACGCGAAATTGAATTCTCCGCGCCTTGGCAAAAACCAACTTCTGCCTCCGAATTTCCTTGTTCCAATCCACCATGTTCTATACCGATCCCTGGTTTTTGGCCGCTTACCTTGGCCACGGATTGTAAAAGCCACGGATGACACTGATTGCACGGATTGGCTACTGGAGGACATACCAATTTGCAGTTTGCATTTGGCAATTTTCAATTTGCATTTTGCAATCTCAACCTCCTCTTTGCTCCCGATGCTCCGCGACTCTCGCGCTCCGCGAGACATTTTTCAATGTCTTCTCCGTGCCCGTTGTACCAAACGCCGGTTATGCCAAAATGGGTCTCAAATAAACTTGCGTTCTCTTTTGCAGGTGTGTTCAGGGATGGCACAGACAATTGGAATTCTCACAGCCGGTGGAGATACTCCGGGACTCAACGCTGCCATCCGCGCGGTGGGCAAGGCGGCGATCCTGCAAAACGATGCGCATGTGGTCGGGTTTCATGATGGCTTTCGCGGCCTGATTGAAAACCGCAGTGTGCAACTGTCCAGCGCCGAACTGGCCGATATCCTGACTCGCGGCGGAACCATTCTGGGAACCAGCCGCGTCAAGCCACACAAGACGCAGATGGGCAACAAGGTCATTGATATGACCGACGTGATCCTGGAGAACTGCAACCAGCACCATCTGGATGCGCTGGTCTGCATCGGCGGTGGCGGCACGCACAAGAACGCCATGCGATTGGTGGACAAGGGTATCCGCGTTTTGACAATGCCCAAGACCATCGACAACGATGTGACGGGCACCGATACCACGATCGGATTTGACACTGCCCTGGGCATTGCCACCGAAGCGATCGATCGGTTGCACAGTACGGCGCACAGCCACCACCGGATCATCGTGGTGGAAGTCATGGGGCACAACGCCGGCTGGCTGGCCCTGGGATCGGGACTGGCTGGCGGTGCCGATGTGATTCTGATCCCCGAAGTCCCCTACCAGGTTGACGTGGTCGCCGAGTCGATTCGCAAACGCAGTCGTAGCGGCAAACGGTTCAGCATTGTGGCGGTCAGCGAAGGGGCCATGTCGCGGGAACAGGCAAAGTCGTTTCACGACGCGGAACAGAAACTGGCCACTGCACGTGCCCTGCCCCAGGATGAAAAGAAAAAATCCAATCGGAAACAATCGGCCAAGGCCAAGCTGGCGGATGTCGAGCAGCAACGTAAGGACAACACGTTGAGACTGTCCCGGCAACTCGAGGAAATGACCGGTCTGGAATCGCGTGTCACAATCCTCGGTCACGTGCAACGCGGCGGCGCACCGTCATCGGCCGACCGTTTGCTGGCGACACGATTGGGTACCGCATGCGCGCGGTTGATTGATGAAGGTATGTCCAACGTGATGGTGGCTGCCCACGGTGAGGAAACCGTGCCGGTGCCACTGGCCGAAGTGGTGGGGAAACGCAAAGTGGTTCCCGCCGATCATCCCTGGCTGCAAGCGGCCCGCGATATCGGCGTCTGTATGGGCGATGAGTGACAAAGCAAGCGTCAATTGCCGGGCAAATTTATGCACTACGCCGTAAATATCATCTGCATATTTGTTCGCAAATTCCTGCCGATTCGTGAATAATGACTGGTGAAATCCGGAACCTGAATTGAGACAGAGGAGATCGTCATGAAATCGATGCAGATCGCTGCCGTTGCATTGTTGTGTTCGTCTTTTTGTGCTGGTTACCTGTTTGCCCAGGACAAAGTGCCGGTTTCCGATCAGGAGTTGGCCGAACGCCAGGTAGCCCAGGCTGAGCGAGCCCAGCGTGCCCGTGACGAGGCGGACCGCGCGGCGCGGCAAGAACACGTGCTGCAATTGACCAATCGGGCCGCCGCATTACGTGGCGAGTTCAACTTTGAGGCTGCAGCGCAGGTGGAAGCCGAAATTCGCCAACTCTGCTGGGACTACGATCCGCGGTTGATTCGGATCAATGATCTCAAACAACACGCTTCCGCGTCGCGGCTGGAGGGCCGGATGCTGGACGCCGACATGTATGAGCGTGAAGCTGAGCGGGTGCTGGCCGCACTAAAAGTTGAATATGGTGATGGCGCGAATCCTTCACCCGAATCCAGCAGCCGCGTCCAGGGCAATCCAATGATTAGCCAGAGCAGCAGCATTGAGGAGATTGCCGATTTGCGTGAGCGAGTTGTTGCCCTGACCAACGA
>JBPCVB010000223.1:0-13099 GCA_051010855.1 Pirellulaceae bacterium
TTGGTGACCCCACCGGAGTATCGACCGTGGAGACCGGCAAGGACTTCTTTACGGTTCACGAGAGTTTCAATGGCGAGAATTACGTTCCGCATGCCAATCATCCACTTGACCTGACGTCCGAAATGAAGCCGGGTGAGGTCTCCAAGAGCATCGAACGACAAACGAAACTGGTTGAGATGATTGGCGGACGCGTTGACCAAATTGACGTCGCGGAAGCGCGAAAAATATTCCGCTCGCGACCGATCCTCAAAAACTACGAAACCGATCCCACTTTCCCCACACTGGAAAGCATTATTATCGAACTCGATCCGGCCAACCCACGGCTGCAAATCGCACCAGGTCCCCCTGATCGGTACAAGTACTGCATGTTCGATTTCGAATCTGGATATGTGGGGACGGAAGAGTAGGCAACTCGCCGCAACCGTCTTGATTCAATAGGGAAACGTGTCGTCGATCTGCGCGGCGGACAGCTCGCAAATGAACCCGGCCAGCCGTTCCACCACAACTTTCATCAAACGCTGGCCCTTATCCGGCGTGGCCGCGTGCGGATTGGCAGCGCCACTGTTTTCGGTGAGCAAGTGCCATGGTCGGGTGATCGAGACCCAACCTTTGTTTAAGGCGGCCAATCGAGCCGACCGTTTTTCCCCCTGATCTGCCCGCAGGCTGCCGTCTTCGTTACGGGCGACCAGTTCGGGAAAGTACGCCAGGGCAAACGACGTTTCCATTTCCCCCGCATGATCCTCGCGGTGTTCAAAGATCTCGTCGTACACATCCGAAATCGACTGGTACCAGTCGCACAGGAACAAATGGGCCTCGGTCTCGCCCGACAGCTCGCGTAACACCGGCTTGAATGAATTACCACCGTGACTGTTGAGCAACATGATCTTGTAGATGCCGTTGTGGACCAGCGTCTCCACCAGATCGCTAATGATCATGGTCATCGTGGAGGGGTTGAGGTTCATGGCCAGCGGAAATTCGCGCAAGTTCGATTCCGTGCCGTAGGGTAACGTGGGCAACAACACGACGCTGGCTCCACGTTCGTGCGCGGCCCGGCACACATGTTGACCAATGATTGTGGCTTCCAGCGTATCGGTGCTGTACGGCAGGTGCAGGTTGTGCGGTTCGGTCGCGCCAAACGGCAGCACCGCTACCTCAAATTCCGCGTGTTTGATGTCGCCGTAGTTCGATTCCGCCAGATTCCATGAAGCGTTCATGGTTGAAGGTTACCAGATCGCGGCAGGTCGATCACCGGTCCCTGCGGTATCGCCTGACCAACTCAACCTCGTGACCCATGTCATTCATCAATTCCTCAACGGCGCGATCCAACATCAAACCGCCTGCCGTTACGTTGCAAAAAATCTTGCCCTCGCTATCCAGCAGATAGCTGGTGTTCATCCAGCGGGCATTCCACGCCCGCCGAATCTGCTTGTCGTGATCGTGGAAGCTGTTAAAGGACCAGTCCAGTTCGGCGGCTTCCTCGGCGTCATCACCGACGAAGACGCCTACAATCGCAAAGGGCTTGTCGCGAAGTTCATCGGCCAGCAGACGTTGCTGCAACAACAACTCTTCAAGCGGTCCCCAGCGTGACCAGAAAATCAACACCACCGCCTTGCCCCGATAGTCGCTGAGCTTGAGCGGCTGGCCCCGTACATCGATGCCGTCGATTTCGGGTGCGGGCAGTCCTTTGCGCAGCTGGAGACTGGCCAGTCGCGCGGTCGCTTCCCGCGCGAGCGTCGACTCGAATCCCGGCATGATCGATTCGTCGGGGTTGCCCGCGTCGGTGGCGAAGATTTCCACATCGGACCAGCGATCGATGCACTGTTCCAAAAGCTGCTCGATCTCCGGGTTGATCTTGTCCACCGGCCATTGTTGCAGACACTCCTCTCCTTCCGGCCCCAGCGAAGACAATGCCTCTTTCTCTTTCAACTGGTGTGTCTGCCGCAATTTCTCCAGGTAGCGGACAAGCGTCCACGCTGCGCGACCCTGTACCTCATCAACCGAACTTTCGGACATCAGCCGTCGCAACGCGGTCTCCTGGTCCATCGTGGGTGTGGTCGATTTTTCGATCCGCTCCACCCAGGCGATCAACGCAGGGACATCCGCGTACTGTTCCATCAGGAAGTTGGCCGCTTGCTCGCGTGCATCACCTTTGGACCGAATCCAAAGGTGAACCATCAATTTGATTGCGTTGTCCTCGTCATTTGCATCAGGGGCAACAGCAACTGCCCCTTCAACGATTTCGCTTTCAAATTGCCGGCGTTGCTGAATGATGATCGCCTTCTCTTCTTCGCCTTGCGCAACGGCAAAAGCGCGTCTCAATTCGGTCAGCTTCTTGCGGAACTCCAATTTGAGCTGGTCCAGTTGTTCGTCCACGCTGGCCGCTTGCTGTCCCGCGACTTCCTGAGCCCCAAGCTCGGGGTGGGGAAGACAATTCAGCAGGCACGTCCAAAGTGCCGCTACGACAAAAATACGGATTCCGATCATCAGCAGTGTTCACCATCCGAACAAGTTGGTGTTAGAACATCAAACCACAACGTCATCGCCAGGTTTCGCAATTAGCGCGCGCTTTTTGGAGAGATACGGCAAGTCAGGCGATCAATCGATTTCGTAATGATTTCGCCAGTCACGGCATTCCTTGCTGCCGATCTCGAAATCGCGGCATACACGCGGACGGTACTCGTGGTGCTTGCAAAGTTGCGTATCCGGATCGAGCCAGATGCAGGGGCCATCCAGTTGGCCAGCCGGCGGAGCCCGATACGCTGCGATGTAATCCAGCAATTCCTGTTTCAGCTGATCCGGCAGCACTCGCCAGTACTGTGAGTCATGCGAAGATTCCAACGGCTCCATAAATGCCGGATAACCCATGTGCAAACAGCACACCCCGCAACCGCGGCAATCGGTAATGACAGGTAAGGATTTTTTGCTCGACTGACTCACGATGCCGCTTCCCGAATCCTTGTCTTTGTCCTTGTCATTATCCTCGTCCGGTCGATACCTACCCATCGTGCATGCCCGATACGACAAGGACAAGGATAATGATTACAGGTTATGATGGTCATTATGTCGCAGTTCCAGTCATCACGCATCGCCCAGTCTCACCCATCGTTGTCCACCGCACTGCTGGCGCGTGTGCAGCAAATGGAACCGGACGCCTGGAACCGGCTGGTCGAAACGTTTGGCCCGATTGTTTACCAGTGGGCCAGAACATCCGGTTTGAATGCCGACGACGCGGCAGACGTCGTGCAGGACGTGTTTGCGAAAGTCGCCAAGGGCATCGTCAGTTTCGAGCGGCAAAAACAACACGGCAGCTTTCGCAGCTGGCTGGCCACGATCACCCGCAACCGAATTCGCGATTTCTTTCGGCGTGACCAGGTAAAACACCCGTCACCCGCCGGCGGCACCGAGGCCCTGCAACAGATGCAGAATGTGCCCGATCCGTTGCAAGACTCGATTAGCGAATTGGACATTGATCGCCGGTTGCCAGCTCGGGTCCTGGAACTGGTCCAATCCGAAATCGAACCTCGCACCTGGCAGGCCTTTTGGTTAACGACTGTCGAAGCCCGCACCGCCCGCGACGTCGCCGAGCAGCTGGAAATGCAGCTGGCGTCCGTGTATCAGGCAAAATCCAGGGTACTGCGACGATTGCGGCAGCGTTTGGACGAGTTGCCGTAGGAGCGGGCAAGTCCGCAGAAAATTTCGAATTTCGTGTCAGCGCCTTGCGTTCATACAGGTAGGGCCCGATTCAGCGTGCCTACAATCAGGGATAACCGCAATTCACGAGAGTTCGATGATCGCCAACTGCCCGACGGACGAACAATTACTGGATTTTTCGCTGGGTCGCCTGGCTGAACAGCAAAGCGACGAGCTGTTCAACCATGTCACCGACTGCGATCGTTGCCAGGAAGTCCTGGTCGAACACGACGCCAGTGGCGACACATTGGTCGATCACCTGCAACAATCCGCAGCTACCGAGCGCGACAACTACGTCGCCGAGGATGGATGCCGCTCGGCAATGGCGCGCGCCCTGGCGGTACTGGCTACCACGAATTCGGACGAGCAGATTCCCGATGACCTGCCCGATCAGATCGGCGACTACAAGATCCTGCGTCTGATCGGTCGCGGCGGCATGGGAAACGTTTATTTGGCGCAGCACACGAGGCTGGGTCGACGTGTGGCATTAAAAGTTATCGCAGGACACCGCGCGGCAGATCCGAAAATGCAGGGCCGGTTTGAAACAGAGATGCAGGCAGTCGGCCAGCTCAGCCATCACAACATCGTCGCCGCGCTGGATGCACGTGAAGTCGACGGATTGGCCGTTTTGATTACCGAATGGATTGATGGGCTCGATCTGGGAGAAGTCATTCGGCGTACCGGTCCACTTTCGGTCGCCGATGCGTGCCGTGTGACCGAAGCAGTTGTCGATGCTTTGGCAGCCATTCACGAGGCCGGGCTTGTGCATCGTGACATCAAGCCGTCGAACATCATGCTGGATCGCCAGGGGAATGTGAAACTGCTTGACCTCGGTTTGGCGCGATTTCAGGACGAATCGGCAACCCGCCGCGAGCTGACCGCCACCGGACAAACCATCGGCACCGCCGATTATCTGGCGCCAGAACAGATCAATGCGACCAGCGATGTGGATGGGCGCACCGATGTTTATGCACTTGGCTGCACGCTGTTCAAGCTGTTAACCGGCTTGGCTCCGTTTGGTAACAGCCAGTGGCCAACTGCTTTTGACAAGATGAACGCGCACGTTTCGGAAAACCCGCCGGTGCTCGACAAGTCTCAATACCCGGCCGACCTTGTACAACTCGTTGGCAACATGCTGGCCAAACAACCGGGCCAGCGGACGGATTTGGCGCAAGCTGGCAAGGTGGTCCGGCGCCACGGGACGTCTGCCGATCTCGAATCCGTGATTCAAAAAGCGTGGACGGCAAAACCGCAGGAGCAGCCAGCGAATTCGGGCAAACAAACGGAAGCACAAACACGGCCTTGGTATCGCCGGCCGGTACCGCTGGCTGTCGCCGTGGCTGCTGGACTATCCGGCATTCTGCTCGGTTATCTGCTGGGCGTGATCATTACGATCAAAAAACCGGACGGCACCACTGCGACTCTGGAAGTCCCCGATGGCAGCCACGTCAAGATCGATGAGGAAGGCAATGCCATCGTCGAGCCGGGCGGGACCGGGAACACTCAGGCAGGCAAGGATCCGTCGAGCGAGGTACCGACAGGTCGCATCGATGATACAGAAAGGATTCGTGGTATCTGGCACGCAATTGACCAGGGCGGCTGGGGCTATGTTGCCATTTCTGAAAATCACATCGGCATTTTTTCCGCGACGGAGCCGGAGCAGGCCACGTACGAACTGGATCTGAATCGCCGAAGTCTGCGCATGACCTTCCCGTTCCGTGACGAAGAACCCGGCATGGTAATGGACACGGACTACAATTTTGTCAACGATTCGTTCCTTGTATTAACCGTCCGGGACCCCAATAGCTCGGCAACTGAAACTGTTCGACTGATCAAATTGGATCGTGCCGTCCTGGCGTCGACGGCTGCAGGGTCGAACACGGCCCTGAAAAACGCGCTTCGCACTCTGGAAGTCTGGGACAGCGGCGAAACCGATCTTCGTTCGTTTATCTTTCCAGCTCGCCAGTTAAATGGAGCCTGGGCACTTAGCGTTGTTTGGCAAACTGCCGACAATGTCCTTATGCCCGCACAGTATCAGCTCGTAATGGACCGGACTCAATTTGTGGTACTCGATGGCGACCAGGTTGTGGCGGATGGCGTCGTTAATTTGCGGCAAGGTGTGGACGGGCTGCATGGCAGCTTCATGTTCATCCCGCCACAAACTGAACTTCCCTTCCGTCTGTTGCGCACTTTTAAGGTCGACTGGTCTCGTGGCGGTTTGGTGCGCAATACTGATGAGGCCGATGAAGAAAGCTCCTTATCGGCTGATGATTTGAAACAATGGCCCCGTGAAATCTCCGGCCTGATTTCCTTTGTGCCGTTAAACAGTCACTCGGACATGATCGAGATCCATTTTCACCCGGATGGCAACCAACAGTATCGCAACCAACAGGAAATGCAGGCCTATCCCCGTCTGACGCAAATGAAACTGGAAGAGCTTCCGTTGCCCAGGAATCCTGTGCATTTGCTGGCCTCGCTGACGAATCCGGAAAACGACGAGAGGGCGATGGCTGCTGCGGTGCTGTTTCAGATGAAATCGAAGTACATGGAGTTCAGCGACGAAGAACTTCATTCCATCCAGCGTTGGCAATCGATGTTCCGGCTGCGGCAACTGGTCTATGCAGCCCACATTTTTCACGATGCCAATCGACGGCTTCCCAAATCGGAGGAGCGGCAGGTTTCCTATCAAAACGTCCAGGACGAAGACGGGATTCGACGGGTTCCTGTGGAAAATCTCAATACCTACAGCTGGCGTGTCGCTCTGCTCCCGCATCTCGGCTATCAGGAACTGTACGATCAATACCGGTTTGACGAGCCGTGGGACAGCCCTAACAACTCACTGCTCTTGCGGCAAATGCCCGAGGTCTTTCGCCATCCAGCCGATTCACCGGAATCGAACGAAACGCGGTACGTTGGTTTTGCGGGAGAAGCTGGCGCGCTCGGCCAGTCCCTGGAGCAGATCAATGACGGCACTTCCAACACCCTGTTGTTTGTGGAGTCGTCAACGCCTGTGCTCTGGACCCAACCACAGGATATCGATTTCGATGCCGACGATGATTTGCAGCCGAAGCTCGAATGGTTCCTGCAAGATGAGTGCAATGTCGCTTTGTGTGACGCAAGTGTGCGAACCATAAAAACCGGTTCGGGAAGTGACCGGACTACCATTCGTCACCTGATTACGCCGAGCGGCGGTGAGTTCGTAGACGTTGACCGAAACAGCATTTTCGAGCAACGGTAGGTACCGAAAGGTTGCTTCCGCGTCGTGAAATTCTGATTTCGGTTCGCACCGAGCATCGCGCTCCCGCACACTATTCGGCAAACAACTCCAGGATCTTCTGCTGTCGATATTCAAAAATTCGCAGCAGGTCCTTTTTGACCATCAACGGATGGAAGATCGACGACAGCCACACGCGGTAGTGCACAATGTCTTGCATCAAAGTCGTCTCACCCTGGTCAACAAACACATGTTCGTGATGCCACTTGCGGTAGGGGCCGCGTTCCTGCTCGTCAACAAACCGTTCCTCCGGTTCCCATTCGCAGATGTTGGTCCGCCAGCGAATGGGGATGCCTTTCAGTCGAATTCGATAGTCGAGCTTCGCGCCCGGTCGCATTTCAAATGGTAGCGGCGTGAGGATTTTGAAGTTCACAAAATCCGGTGTGATCAGTTCCAGGTTGCTGGCCTTGCTAAAGAAGTCGAAGGCTTCGGCTCGTGGCGCCGGCAGTTCAATCTCGGTGAACAAGCGGAAGTCCTTGCCGGCCCTGGTGATTTCGATCGGCGCGGCGGCACGCGGTTGTGTGATATCTGTTGCAATGCTCATGGCTGCTCAAGTGTTGGCGGCTTGGTGACCGGATGTTCGGGACCGAAGCGTCCGGCGATAGTCCCGATCCTGTTCCCTTTATCAAACCGCGAATGGTGGCCGCGTCATAACCTGCCGCCAGCCGTTGTTCCATGGAATCTGCACCAGCTGCCTGGCCAGCCGGATTATAACCAGCAAACGCGGAGCAATCCTCAGCCACAGTGCCGCGGGTCGGCTGGCGTCGAGACACTCAACTTCACACGCCGACCAACTCAGCCTCACTTGCATCTGCGTGCACTGCCGCAGGCTCCAGCAAAAAATGACCAACTACCCATTGCTGGCCATGCTGAAAGCCAAAAAGCTCGGCGCCGGCGATCAGGAATAATCGCCAGCGCCGGAACCACCTCGCCGCGTCGGCGTCGCCGTAAGCACTGCGAAGTATTTTCATAGCGACTTCTTTGCGCTGGTCCAGTAATTCCAGCCAGGCGTTGCAGGTTCGCTCGTAGTGTGTGCCGTCCCATTGCCACCGGCGTGTCACCTGCAAGTCGTACGCAAACTCGTCAAACAACTCGAATGCCGGCATGATGCCGCCGGAGAAGAAATAGCGACCCATCCAGTCCGACGCGCCATCCTCCAGGAATTCATAGGCAAACTGTCTGTGGCAAAAGATATGCACAAACAGTTTTCCATCGGGTTTGAGCCAACCAGACACACGTTTGAGGAGTTGTTCGTAGTTCCGCATATGCTCGAACATTTCGCAGGAGACAACCCGGTCGAACTGCTGATCGATCTCGAATTCGTTCATGTCAGCGGTGATCACCGTCAGCCGGTCTGACACACCCAGGGCCTTCGCGCGTTCCATGATCCTCGCTCGCTGCGCGGCGGAATTGGAAACGGCAGTCACCTGCAGCGTCCGGTAGTGCTCCAGCATCCACAGCGTCAAGCTGCCCCAGCCACAGCCGAGTTCCAGAACCTGCATGCCATCGGCCAACTCGGCGTGATCGCAGGATTGTTGCAGTGAAACATCCTCGGCTTCGGTAATTGTCGAAACGGTCGACTCAAAAAAACAGCAACTGTATTTCTGTCGCGGTCCCAGCAGCAGTTCAAAGAATTCCGCAGGCAATTCGTAATGCTGTTCATTGGCCTTCTCCGGCACCGGCGCAATGGGACCCGTACGCATCTGATCGGCAAACGCATCAATGGCCAGATTCTGTTGCTGCAGTTTCTGCAACCGCTGGCCACATAGCCGTCGTACGAGCTTGCGGGTCAGCCAGTCAGGCATCCAACCGCGTTCGATACTTTCAATCACGATTGACGTTAGCATTTCCATTTCTTCTTCTTTCTTGTTTAGCCACGCATTATCTCTGCAGGGCGCCGTTGTCAGAGACCAGCGATTTCCTGGGAAACCAGGGGAAAAAGGCGCTGGTGGTTTGCTGGTAGCGGCGATAGGCCTCGCCGCGACTTTTCAACGATTGCTTTTCTGTGGGCGGGATGCCCGTCACGAAGACAATGAAATACAACATGGCCAATGGGCCGATGATCGTGATCCAGCCCCAAGGTGCCGTGACGGCGAAACCTACGTACGACCACCAGTGCAGCCATTCAAAAAAGTAGTTGGGGTGACGAGAGTAGCGCCACAGTCCCGATTGGCAAACCTTGCCTTTGTTGTTCGGGTCGGTCTTGAACCGTTTAAGCTGCGCATCCGCTACTGACTCACCGACGATTGCGACCACCCAGATGATTACACCCAGATAATCGAGCCACCCCAGTGGTTCCGGATTCCACGCGGCGATCAGCATGGGCAAGGCAAACAACAATCCGCCAAACGCCTGCAGTTGATAAAACGAGAAGAGTTTTCTCTGGAACTGGTTGCCCCAGCTTTCCCTCAATTGGAGATAACGGCCATCGTCGGTTTCCTTTTGCAGCCGCGTCCAGATATGCCAGCTCAATCGCACCGCCCACAACATCGCCAGCACAGCGATCACGATGCGTCGTTCCAACAGGCCTTCATTGGCCGTGACACAAAAAAACGCGGCAAGAGTGCCCACGGTCAATGGCCAGGCGACATCGACCATGCCGGCCTTGCCGCCTGTCGTCTTTTGCCACAACCACAGCAATGACATGACGATGCTGGATGTCACCCAGCCTGCCAGGATTAATAGCCACACGTTCATATCGCGACCTCAGTACTCCGCGCTGGCTGGACGGTTACGCGATGTGCCAGCCGTACAGGCGCGGTTCCGAACTCGCGATCCAGGGGCGAGACCTGGCTACCGTGGTTCGCCATCCAGATTTGAGCCACGCTGACATGCCGTTCTATGAATGCCGCTTCGCAATAGCACAGGTAGTAGTTCCAGATGCGAATGAATCGTTCGTCGAATCCCAGATTGCGAACCTGATCCAGTCGATCATGGAACGCCGTACGCCAGCGACGCAGTGTTTCGGCATAGTGCCCGGCAAAGTCTTCCATGTGCACCATGCGCAGCTGGCTGGATCCGGCCATCGCCGAGCCCAACGCCGTCACCGATGGCAAGCAGCCGCCAGGAAAGATGAACCGCTTGATGAAATCGACGGTGCGTTTGTGATGCTCGAACCGGTGATCGACAATCGTGATCGATTGCAACAACATTTCGCCGTCAGGCTTTAGCAACTGACCGCACTTGCGAAAGAAGGTATCAAAGTACTGGTGTCCAACCGCTTCGATCATCTCGATCGATACCAGCTTGTCGAACTGACCGGTCAGGTCACGATAGTCCTGTTTCAGCAGTGTAATCCGGTCGCCCAATCGCTCCGCATCGATACGACGGCGGGCCCATTCGTACTGCTGCTCCGAAATCGTCGTCGTGGTCACGCGGCAACCGTAATTTTTGGCGGCATGTATGGCCAGCGCGCCCCATCCGGTGCCGATTTCCAGCAAGTGGTCTGTCGGACGCAGCCCGAGTTTGCGGCAGGCTCGATCGATTTTTTCCAGCGAGCCTGCCTGCAGTCAACTTTCGGCCTCGGGAAAAATCGCGCTGGAGTAGGTCATCGTGGAGTCGAGAAACAGCGAAAAGAATTCGTTGCTCAGGTCATAGTGCCGACCGATGTTTTGCCGGGCATTGCCAATCGTGTTGCGACGCATAAAGTGTCCGAACTTTTCCAAACCGTTGCGCAGCCAGCTAAGTCGGCCGTTGACGGTATCGCCGGCCGGCAAGTTGCGAACAAGGATTCGAACCAGCGTTGTCAGGTCGGAACAGGTCCAGTCGCCGCGAGCCAGCGACTCGGCCGCGCCAACCCCGCCGCCAAAAACCAGCTGGCGATAGAAGGCCGGGTTCGTGACTTCGATTGTTGTAACCAGCTCGGCGTTCCCGTCACCAAACACAACGGTTTGTGCTCCGTCGGCCAGTGTGATTCGTCCGCCACGCAGCTTTTTCAAACGCGAGTGAACGAGTTGACGCCAGGTATTTTCAAACATTCAGGGACTCACTTAACTCGGTGGGCACAGGCACGGCGGGCGAGCCTGTGGAATGATCGGTGGTTGCGGTCGTGTGATCGCGACGTGCCGGGTGCGGAAAGAACGGCGTGCGTTTGCGCCACAGCCTGAATGCCTGCCAGTAGATCCCTGCAAAAACTTGTAGAGTCATCAGCGGATACCGGACCAGCACGCGACGCAAGTTGGAAGGCGTCATCTCACAGCGCTCCAGACTGAGAGCCACACCGAGCGTGCGTTGCTGGTTCTCATAGTTGCGGAGACCGATTCCCAGCTTGTCGTCGTTCATCGAGATACGCCAGCGATAGGTCATCTCCATCGGCAGGAACGGTGAGACGTGAAACTCCTTGTCCAGCGACTGACGCACGGTTCCGTCGGCAGGAGCAAAGTGTTCGGGGCCCAGCAAGTAACAATGCTGTTCACCCCACGGTGTATTGTTGACTTCCGCCACGACGTGCTGCAGTTGCTCGAGATCGTCGAAGCAAAAAAAGAAGGACACGGGGTTCATTTGAAAACCGAAATAACGCAGATGCGTCAACACACGAATCGGTCCTTCGTGCCGCACCCCGCATTGTTCCTCAACGAAACTGCGTACGCTTTCATCCAGCGGCTCATCGGCAGCGCCCAAGTGTTCGCTGCGTCTGAACCATGCCAGCGCCGGGCGACGCGTTGACCACAACCAGCGTCGGCGGAAAACAGAATCCAGTTCCGCCAGATCGAGGTACAGCATAAACAGGTTGTAGGTGAACTCGTGCACGTGCGGTCTAGACCGGCGATGCAGTACGCGTCCCTTGTAAATGCAACTGTGCATCATGGATTCGGGGTTTAAGGTAGTCGACAACCGCCAGCCCGCTTACCACGCCGTCTTCGTGGAACCCGTTGCCCCAGTAGGCGCCGCAGAACGAGCTGCGAGCGGGACCAATCAGGTCCGCGTGCCGCGTCTGCATCTCTTTTCGACGCTTGTCAAAAATCGGGTGCGAGTAAGTGAACCTGCGGATGATTTTGTCAGGATCGATTTGTGAAGTGTTGTTGAGCGTGACACAAAAAGTCTGGTCACATTCGAGAGCTTGCAGAATGTTCATGCAATAGGTCAACGATGCCTTGTCGGTTGCCTGGTTGCCAATGAAGTAATTCCACGCAGCCCAGGCCCGGCGACGGCGTGGCAGGATCGAAGTATCGGTATGCAGCACGGTCTCGTTGGGTTCGTAAGGGAAAGCTCCCAGGATTTCGCGTTCCTCCGGAGTTGCTCCCGAACCAAGCAATCTCAGCGCCTGATCGGAATGGCACGCGAACACGACGTGGTCGAATTCGTGATCCTGATCCTCGGAATAGACGATCACTGATTGATTATTGCGTTTGACCGCGAACACCGGCTGATTGAGGTGGATTCGCTCAAGGAACGGTCGCGCCAGTGGTTCAACATATCGTTTCGAGCCTCCGCGGATCACTCGCCATTGGGGCCGGTTGTTAACGCTGAGCATCCCGTGATGGTGGTAGAACTCGGCGATGAAGCGGATCGGAAAGGACTCAAACGCGGCCTGCGGACACGACCAGATGGCCGAACCCATGGGCAGGAAATATTTGTAGTAGAACTCTTTGGAGAATCGGTTCTCCGCAAAAAACTCCTTGACCGTTTGACGATCGTTTCCATTCTCTATCAGCTGCATACCGGCCTTGTTGAACTTCAGCAAGCCCGCAAGCAATCCGTAGAAACGTGGACGCAACAAATTGCGTCGCTGGGCGAAGAATCCGCCGAGATCGGCTCCCCGATATTCAAGATTCGTTTGGTCGCACCGCACGCTAAACGTCATCGGCGCGGGTTGCCACTGAACACCAAGACGGTCGAGCATCGCGTTGAAATTGGGATACGTGCGGTCGTTGAATACGATGAACCCGGTGTCGACTGCGTAGTGTTTACCGGCAATGTCAACATCAACGGTGTTGGTGTGCCCGCCGATCCACGCACCAGCCTCAAACACGTGAACATCGGCAATGTCATGCAAATGACTGGCGACCGTCAGGCCCGAAATACCGGATCCGATAATAGCGATTCGCATCACAGTGACTCCCGGGCCAGCGTATCCACGTTGGCATCCCCAACCGGGGCATAGGCAACCTCGCACAATTCAATGCAACGCCCCGA
>JBPCVB010000224.1:0-3795 GCA_051010855.1 Pirellulaceae bacterium
GCGGTTTCCCAGCGACTGGGCCGTTTCATACTGGCTTTGGGAGTTGTCGAAGTGTTGTCGGCAAAGCTGTGCGGTATTTCCTTAGACGCATCAACTCCAACCACGTACTCGGCGCCCTGGTCTTTCAGTAATTCAGCAGGCAAATTATTCAACACGCCTCCGTCAACAAGGATCTGCCCATCGCGGAAGATCGGTCGTGACAGAACTGGCACGTTGATACTTTCCAAAATCGCTTGCACCAGATCACCGGAATCCCGCACGACCTCGTCACCCGAAATCAGGTCTGTCACGACAACGGAAAACGGGATCGCTAATTGCTCGAACGTCCAGTCATGAAAATACCGGCGTAGCAAGCGTTCCCAGGCACGCATCTGGAACTTGCCAAACAGGAAAAGACGCCGGCCACCGGGGAGTCGATCCAGTATTCCCGTCGGTTTCAGCTCGCGGGAAAATGATTCAATCAGATAGTTTGGTGTCATGCCGGCAGCGTAGGCGAGTCCGACCATCGCTCCGACACTTGTGCCACTCATCGCATCGAAGGCAATGTTTGCGTCATCCAGCGTACGTAACACGCCCAAATGCGACATTCCGCGTGCGCCGCCGCCGCCCAGAGCCAGTCCGGTACGAATGCCACGGAGATGTCGGACAATTCGTTCCATGCCTTGTCTGTTTAGCCTTCCCCCGTCGGCCGGTAACATCAGATCGCGGTGCTGGAGTTGCGGGCAACAGGGTTGCCGACGTCCGACGGTCGTCCCGTCTGGAAGAAACTGGACGCAAACGACGCGGGTGTTGAATTCGGGATGCTGCTGCAACAGTTCCTTTAGCAAATCTTCCTGTCCGGCTTGTTGGTCAGCGTTATCACAGCACCAGATAATTTCTTCACACTCGTTTCCGCAAATTTCGACAGCTGATCGCAAATTCGGCCTGTCCTGCCCCGGGCAAATATCGATCAGCACGCGTTCAGCATTGGAGAGATTGTCCCGGATAGCGGCTCGCAATTGCGCCGCTCCTTCAAGGCACTCTTCCGATTGCACGGTGGCAACATTCGAGAGATTTTCAAACTCGCTTTCACGATTCGTCATCACGACCAGCGATTCCTGCCACGCTGCCAGCTCTCGGCATAACTGGGGCAGGAATGATCGACAACGTGCAGCGGCAGCCACCACGCCTACGATGTGCGGAAAACGTCGCGGCGCAGTTCCGCGAAAAAAATTGGCGGCCCGTACACCGAAACTTTCGATCAAGTTGCGACGAAACAGGGGTATCTCACCACTCAATTGCAACACGTCGTCGCGCCCGATGACGGCCACGCGCGAGACGATGTCCGCTTCGATGCCGACGTGGTGATCGAATTCCTCAAGCACAAACGACGACTGCCCCACGGTATCGCCACGATTGACGAAGCCGATAAAGCGTCGTTCCTGATCATCAATTCGCTGAAAGACTTTTAGCCGTCCGCTAATGACGGTGTAGATTTCAAATGCCGAATCGCCGGGTTCCGCCAACGCATCTCCGGGGCCCACATCACGTAGCGTACTGAGCGCCGCCAGTCGGCCAATCTGCTCGCCATTCAGGCCCCGGCAAATCCGGCTGCCGCGCAGTTGTTCGAGGGTGACTGATTGCATGGCAGGCAGGTGACTGGCTCGATTCGGTCATATAACCTGGTGCACAGTGTGCGGAAACGCAGAGTCTATCACTTTTGGGGAGCACTTGATGCCTGGTCCTTTGCCAAAGGCCAAACGGTCTGCTATTGTGTCGCTTCGGTCTACGGAGCGGACCAGTCTTTGGAATCAAGACAAGGAGGTTGACGGCAGGAATTGACGCTTACGGTGAACACACATCTGAGAGAAAACCATGGCAACCGTTACCGATGATCCGCGGCAACAGCAGAGTATCTCGACGCAGGACGCCCGCCTGCTCGCCACGACCACCAAGACGCCCCCGCAAATGGGAGCGATCACGCCACGCTGGTTTTTGAAAATGCTGCCGTGGGTTCAGGTCAGTTCCGGAACCTATCGCGTCAATCGCGTGAAACAGGTTATCGACGAATCGGAGAAGGTGCAGATCACCTTTGCCAACGGCAAGGCTGAGATTACCGCTGACTCACTCAAGTCACTGCCGGAATTCAGCAACTCCGATCGTTCAGTTTGCGAGGACGTGGCTGGCCGTCTGTCCAACGAAACGATTGAACTCGGTGGTACGATTTTTGAGTCGGGAAACGACAGCGACAAGTTTTACATTGTGGGTCGCGGTCGTGTGGAGATCTCGACTGTCGGCCAGTATGGCGAAAGATTGAGACTGGCGCTGCTGGGTCCCGGAGACCATTTTGGCGAGTCCAGTCTGCTGGCCGGACGTCCCCGCGGTGCAACAGCCAAAGCCGTTACCGATTGCGAGCTGCTGGTTCTCAACAAGTCCGACTTTGAAACGGTGATGGACGAGGTACCCGAAGCCCGCGCAAACCTGGTGCGGGTTTCGGCACACCGCCAGGAACTAAAGCAATTGGCTGAGGCACACGGGGAAGAGACACTCTCGGTTACCTCCGGCCACGAGGGTGAAACGGAACTGGCTCGCCTGTTCGTGGACTATGAAACCGAACCAGCCGAGTATCCGCTGAATGTGGTGCAATCCATCCTGCGTGTGCATACCCGCGTCTCGGACCTCTACAACGAGCCCATTGATCAGCTGCGCGAACAACTGCGACTGAACATTGAGGGAATTCGCGAACGTCAGGAATGGGAAATCATCAACAACAGTGAATACGGGCTGTTGAATGCAGTGGCACCGTCGATGCGAGTGCAGCCACGCTATGGCCCGCCCACGCCGGATGATCTGGACACGTTGCTGGCCAAGGTCTGGAAGAAACCGGCCTTTTTCCTCGCCAACCCCCGAACCATTGCGGCCATCGGACGCGAATGTACGTTTCGCGGCGTCCCGCCGGCGACCGTGCAGCTGTTTGACGGCACCTTCCTCACCTGGCGGGGCATTCCCATCATTCCATGCAACAAGCTGGAACTGAAATCGCAAAGCCTGGCCGGCACCGGCTCGATGACATCCAACATTCTGCTAATGCGAACCGGTGAACAGGATCAGGGCGTGATCGGATTGCATCAGACTGGAATCGCCGGCGAGGTTTCGCCCAGCTTGTCCGTGCGTTTCATGGGCATCAACAGCAAGGCAGTGGCTTCGTACCTGGTAACCAAGTACTTCTCGTGCGCGTCTCTGACGGCCGACGCACTCGGAGTCCTCGAAAACGTCGTCGTCGATTACTTCCACGAGTATGAACATGAGTGATTCTCACCCGGATAACCATTCGGCGCGACACGGAAGTGAACTGGACCCGCGGCTGTTTGAGGATTCCGGACGCATCCTCAACGAACCGGCCTCAGCCAACGCCGCGGTCAATGAATTCACCGTCGACGACGTGGCTTCGCGTTCCCACGCCGATCCCGATCAAATGGGACAAGGCTCGTCGTTCGATTCGCTCGAGACGCTTGATCAGGGTGTACTTGCGCAATTGGCCAGCCATTTAAGTATGCCACCCGCGGCGTCGAGCGGTGTACCCGATGACGCAGGCGAGTTCACCATGCCCGCCACGATTCCAGCTGGCTTGCCCGTTGACGCAGTCGACTTCGTCAATTGTTGGCCGACCAAACGGCTCCGTCGCTGCAGCCGGTTTCGAATTCCGGCATGCCCGCGCAAATGTTTGCTCCTCCGCGACCGGCGTCCGGATTTGGCATGCCAGCGACAACGAGGCACGAAGAATTCGACGTGCCCACTATTCGCAAAGATTTTCCG
>JBPCVB010000225.1:0-3362 GCA_051010855.1 Pirellulaceae bacterium
CAACTACAGGTCGTACTGGGCCGTCTCAAGGTGTTTGTGGCAGTCGATGCAGCGGTTGGACATGTCGTAGAAGCGTAACGCCGTGGCGTCGATGTTCTCGGTCGCGGCCGCTTCCTTAAGTCGCAAAACAGACTTCTTAAAGTCCTGTACCAGGCCCTGATAGACCTCGTTGTCGATGGTGACCCACTGCTCGCCCTCGGTCACCATTTCAATGTCCTTGATAGCGGTCGCGATCAAACCGAAATCGTGCGTGTTCAGGCCTTCAAGAATATTCTGCGCATACATCAACTTGGTGCGCATGAAATCGCGTCGAGCGATGGCGTTTTCATCCATGGCGTCGATGATGATGCGGTCGGACTTGCCTTCTTCCTGCTCTGATTTCTTTTCTTCCTGTTGAGGCAGCGCCGTCATCAAGGCGACGGGAAAGGACACAGCCAATAGAGTCAAAAAGGCGATTATCTTCATGGGTTTGCTCCTTGGTGGTTGAATTTCGAAGCCCAGCTTATCACGAGCCAGAGGCACGTGTATCAGTATCAACTGCTATTTTTGTTCCGCGGAAGCAACTTTCAGGCTGCGCACAGCCGTTTCCAGCACCAGACATGCTGCCTGCCATTGCCGGCGACGTCGGTTTGGTTCGGTTAGCGAGAACATCTCCGGATCCCGAGCCTGCAACTCGTCGCCCTCCCGGCTGCACGTGCAGATCCACGCGTGACACGGCTCATCAGTGGCCGTTTCCTCCAGGTGACCGGTCACTGCAAGCGACAAATCGGCCTCCGGTGTCAAATGCAAAACCTGTTCCGACATTTTTTGCGTCACAGCAGCACTGACGGCGGAATCCTCGGCGATCAACCCTGCATCGATCCCCAGCCATGCTTGCTTGGCTGATTCGCGATAAGTGACAGCCGAACCGCACATCCATTCCGAAATTCCCGGAACCTGGGCCAACAAGGCTGACGCCAGTCCGGCCGTGCAACTTTCGGCGAACACAATTCGAACACGCTGTTCGCGGAGCAACGCCGACAGCTCAAAAGCCAACTCGCGGGCCGCGTCCATCATTTGTTGATTTGGCAT
Source organism: Pirellulaceae bacterium (assembly GCA_051010855.1). Lineage (GTDB taxonomy): Bacteria > Planctomycetota > Planctomycetia > Pirellulales > Pirellulaceae > CAJQPP01. The sequence continues at coordinate 1,072 of JBPCVB010000225.1, forward strand.
ATATATAAGTTTACACGCCTCGAACGGTGCGCGGTCCGCTGACTCTATTGAGCGAAATCGCACAGCCTCGTAGCCGCTGTGCACAAATTACCTGCATCCGGGGGATTCGACGCTTGATTGGCACCCGGTTTGCAAAATGTGTGACGAGTTACCCGAATTGCGAGAAGCCAATATGCAGACGTTATACCAGCGAATAGGTGGTGAGTCCGTTATCGAAAAGACCGTGGATCGGTTTTACGAACACGTGCTCGCCGATCCGCTCATGCAGCCATTTTTCGCCAACACGTCCATGGACAAGTTGCGGAAGATGCAGATGGAGTTTTTTTCGATCGCGCTGGACGGGCCCGAAACCGACACCGAAATCTCGTTATTCGCAGCTCATCAGGGCCGGGGCATCGAGCGTCAACATCTGACACGATTCACCGAACATCTTTTAACAACGCTACGCGAAATCGGTCTGGGGGAATCAGATGTCAGCGCCGTTATCGCGCGAATCGCGACCTACTCCGATCAGATACTGGGTGAATCAACCATTGATGGATGAGCGGTGCCGGCCTCCGCCTGCCATGATTGCTTCTGCGACGAACGGTCCCCGATACGCATCTGGATTCAATCCTGCCCGAATCCGTGATCAATCGGCAATTGAGTTCATTGCCCGAGCCGATCATGCGACAGAAGTTGATAGACTGTTACATGTGTCTATCCCAGAGCGTCTGGAGTCGCTGGTGTCCGCCAGTTCGACGCCCGCTGCCAACTACCCATCTGCATCTCGATGAAAGACCCTATACGAGTCACCACGCTTACCCGCATCTGGCGGGCGATGCGCCGCAGGCTAAGCCGCGTGGAATGGGCGGTATGGCTGCTGGGTCTGCCACGCAAAGATGGCGAGCCGACTGAACGCGGACTCATTTTGGTTCAAATCGACGGGCTATCCAGAACCCAGCTGGAACGGGCGCTCGAGCAGGGCAGGATGCCGTTTGTCGGTTCGTTGCTGGAAAAAGAGCATTACCACAATCACGTCTTCTACTCGGGTTTGCCATCGAGTACCCCGGCTGTGCAAGCAGAGTTGTATTATGGCGAGCGTACGGTCGTTCCTGGATTCGGATTTCGTGACCCGCGTTCCGGCCAACTGGTACGTATGTTCGCCAACGAGATTGCTGGTGACGTGGAACAACGACTGCAAACGCGGGCTGAAGGATTGCTCGAGGGCGGCAGTTCGTATTGCAACATTTATGGCGGCGGAGCAGCAGAGGTCCATTTTTGCGCGACCAGCTTTGGCTGGGACGAGCTGCTGCGGACGATCAATCCGCTGAAGTGGCTGCTGGTACTGCTGCTCAATTGTTTGATGTTTTTTCGAGTGCTGGGCCTGATGATCATCGAGTTCTTTTTGGCCATATTTGATTGCATTCGCGGTGTTTTTTCCGGTCGCCGTTTCTGGCAGGAGTTGATCATGATTCCGGCGAGGGTCATGGTCGTTGTGCTGCTTCGCGAACTGGTAACGATCGGGGCCAGCTACGATACGGCGCGTGGCTTGCCCGTCATTCATATCAATTTGCTTGGCTATGACGAGCAGGCTCATCGTCGCGGACCGAGTTCGCGATTTGCGTACTGGACCCTGCGCGGAATCGATCGCGCCATTAAACGGCTATGGCGGGCCGCTCACCGGGGTGCAGGTCGCGAATACGACATGTGGATTTTTTCGGACCATGGTCAGGAAGCGACGCGACCGTACGAACTGGAACACGAAAAGCTGGTGCAACAGGCGGTTGCGGAAATCGTTGAGGAGTACGTGTCCGATGTCCCAGTTCATGAATCCAGCGCCAAACGTGAACGGTTGCCGACACGAGCCAACTGGCTGGGCATCGGCTGGCTGGTTCGCATGTTATTTGGCGAGCAGGATATGGACATGCAGTCCCGCTCGTCGCAAGTACAGACCGCGACATCGGGACCGTTGGGATTCGTGTACTTTCTGGATCGCGAACTCAAATCCCATGTCGGGGACATCGCCAGGCGACTGGTGCATGAAGCGGACGTTCCGATGGTTGTGCTCCCAGCCACGGCGACCTGGCCTGTACGCGTCTTCGTACGCGAAAACGATTATGTGCTGCCGCGGGATGCCATCCAGGTGTTTGGGGCAGAACATCCGTTCCTCGAAGATGTCAGTGAGGACCTGATTGCCCTGGCCGCGCTGCCGGAATCGGGCGACATGGTGCTGGTTCGCTGGACCAATCAAATGCAATCAACCAGTTTCGTTTTGCAAAACGGTGCGCATGCCGGACCAGGCATCGAAG
>JBPCVB010000226.1:0-2503 GCA_051010855.1 Pirellulaceae bacterium
ATAATCTTGGGGACCGGAACATTATCAAACTCAGCAACCAGGATGTTGGATGGTTTCAGGTCGCGGTGAATGATGCCTTTTTGATGGGCATGTTGGACGGCGCTACAAACAGATCTAAACAACTCCAGCCGCTGTTCGATCGACAACTTCTGTTCGTCACAATATTGAGTAATCGGCTGACCCTTGATCAGCTCCATTACGAAGAACGGGAGGCCCGAATCGGTCGTCCCTGCTTCAAGAACGTTCGTGATATTCGGATGATCCATTAGCGCCAAAGCCTGCCGCTCTCCCTCAAACCTGGCCACCACCTGTTTGCTATCCATACCGGGTTTGATGATCTTGAGTGCGACACGCCGGTGAACAGGCTCCTCCTGTTCGGCCATGTAAACGGTCCCCATTCCACCTTCGCCGATTTCCTGAAGAAGTTTGTAAGAACCGATCCAGTTTCCCACCTGCTGATCAGAGCTTAAGCCACTTCGCGTATCGCCTAAATCTACAGGTGGCGAGTCAATGATGCGGCTGTCGTTTTCATGTTCTTCGAGCAAGTCCTGGATGCGTCCAAGAGCCATAGCGTCATCGCCACAGGAGCGTTGTAAATATTCATCTCGATCTTTTGTGTCCTTGATTTTTCTGGCAACGTTGAAGATAGTTTTTTCATTCATCTTTCCAATACCTCATAAATGCGCTGGACCATTTATGCCTCAATGTTCAGTGCGGAATCGGACTTGCAATCCCCTGGTGATTTCTGAAACTTTTTCCAAAGTTCTAATTCGTCACTGGCATTCTTCGGAATCACGCAGCTTGCGTTGGAGCCAGGATCTCGCATAAGCCCAGTCGTTCTCAGCCGTAGAAACTGAAACTCCAACTGCCTCAGCAGCCTCTGGCACCGTGAGGCCGGCGAAAAACCGAAGTTTTACTACTTTGCACGATCGAGAGTCGTGTTGCTCAAGTTGATTGAGCGCTTCGTCCAAAGCAACCATGTCCAGCGACTTGCCTGTGGCTTCCGGTTCCGCGATGGACAGCTCTATCTTTTTTCGATCGCCGCCTGCACGTTTACTCCCTTTGCGTCTCGCCTGATCTACCAATATCCGCCTCATCGCTTCGGCCGCTGCGCCGAAAAAGTGGCCCTTGCCATTCCATTGCCGATCCTTATTGTCGTCAACAAGTCTCAAATAGGCTTCGTGAACAAGTGCCGTCGCCTGGAGCGTCTGGCCTGGCTTTTCTTTAGCCAGTCTTGCAGCAGCCAATTTGCGCAGTTCGGAATAAACCAATGGCAACAACTGTTCGGCTGCAAAAAGGTCTCCTGCTTCGATCAGATTCAGTATTCTGCTGACTTCGGTCATAGTCAGCATTCTAACAAGTTCGAATGCATCAGATCTTCGCGACGGACTTATGCAAAAAACGTTCGATTTGGAGGACTGACCGAAACAACAATGGCGGAGTCAACTCTTGATCTTCGCCCTCCCAGGAACTCGTCTCAAAAATCCAAACACCGAATAACGTCGACATGACTGTTTTTTGAACTGCACCAAGACGCCGTTTCACGTTTGGTTAACAGTACCGCCACGCATCTTACCTGCGTCGGTCCGACACGCCGAGCGAATTTTTGCCAGATCGCCGGGAAGCAACTTCAACAGCCGCTGGAAACGGGCATGAGTGAAGGATCACTACCGCGCTGTCCAGCCTTTACTGGGCGCCGGCGCGCCGCGGCCCGCAGATGCAAATCCGATCGGCGACGAACGAAGAGATGCCCATTGGCAGAGTATCACGAGTAAACCTTCTCCCTCGGGGAGAAGGTGGGCCCGGCGACGCCGGGTCGGATGAGGGCGGAAATTGCACGCGGAAATATTCGAAACAGACGAGTTGGTTTTGCCCTCACCCGCGCACCGCGGCGACCTCTCACCGACGGAGAGGTGGCAACGCTGGCTCATCATTTCTTGTTCTTCGAATTGCCGTCGTTGTAGGGTGTGACGAAGCCCTGGCCGTCATTGAACATGGCGTTGAAGGCTGCAATCTCGTCGGCGTCAATCACTTCATCGTCATTGCGGTCCATGTGTCCGAGGTACAACGTGATCTTGCCCACGGGAAACTCGTCTTTGGTCAGTCTTCCATCGCCGTTGGCGTCCATCGTCATGACTTCGGCGAACATCTCGGGCATGAAGACGCCGGGTCGCGAACCACCGGCCAGATCGGCGTCGAAGTGCACCGTGTACTTTTGCGTGACGGCATGACAGAACGTATTGGCGTCGTCGCAAATCGTGTAGTGAACGGTCATTTCCAGCGGTGACGTGTCATCGGGGTCGCGTTTGACATTGATCAGGAATTGACGTGGATCGATATCGGCGGGCTCTTCGACCTCGGGGCCCCGAAGTTCGGCTTCGCTGATTTTCACTCCCTCGGCACCCGCAATCGTCACGATCGGTGGCGGCTCCTGATTATTCCAGTGCACCTGGTATAACGGATCGAGATAAAGACCAACGTACAGCGTTCCTCCGGTACTGTT
>JBPCVB010000227.1:0-5499 GCA_051010855.1 Pirellulaceae bacterium
TTGCAGAATACTTTGGGCCCGGGAAACAAAGGACTCAATCGAATTAAACCCGGCCCGTATGACCGGCAACTCGACGGCTTCTTCCAGACTTTGATAAATCTGAAATTCGCATACGCGTCGCGTCATCAGGCGTTTGTCGATGTCGTGAGTCAACGGCGGGCCGGCCTGCACGGCATGCTGAATAATCTCTTCACCACCGGGAAACTCTTCCAGCCAGGCCGCCGGAATTTCATGCGGCTGTAACCAGCACCCGGCGCCGCGGCGATCGGCGGCAATCAACGGCGCTTTGCCCGTGGTCCACATCCGCCATTCACCCGGCTGAACCGTACCCGTTCGCGCTTCGATGATGTCTTCATCGACTTCATTTCGACATATCCACACGTGACAGTTGGCCACTCCCTGGCCGGTGGGCCGATGAAAAGCGAACACGGCCAGTGCGCCGGTACTGTCGGGGTCCAGCAAGGGCGAATCGGCACCGCCGAACCCAGTGACGCGTGTTTCATTACGCGTACCACCAAACAGCTGGTTGTTGTACCAGACTGCCCGTACATCGAAGGGCGGCGTTGGCTCCGATGGGCTGTCGATCTGCAAGGAGAAATTCAGGTCGGGATTACGTACGTCACGGCGGTTGAGCCGGGGAAAGACTTCCAGCAAAAAATCTCGCGGAATGTAGGGACCCGCTTGATTGGATCCTCCCGCCGTCGTGTCGTTGGCGGTCAGCCGTTTCAGGTACCAGACGACCTGCGGTGCACTGTGGTCGTCCATCCAGTGATTGAGTTCGTCCAGGAACAGCATCACTTCAATTTCCTGCCCGTGATTTCGTGGACCTGTTTCCTGCCGTCGAGCCAACGGGCCGCCTGATCGATCACGGACTCATAGGGCTTGCGAGTCTTGCCCTTGAGTGCGCATTCCCAGATCGTCAGGACTCGCCAGCCGTCTTCGGTTAGTTCCTTGATCGCGCTGCGGTCCCTGCGTCGTGTGCCGTTGATCTTGTCACGCCACCATTCGCGTCGCGTCGATGGCCATTTGAACAAGTGACAACGATGACCATGCCAAAAACAACCATTGACGAAGATCACCGATTGACGCGAAGCGAACACCAGATCGGGACGACCCGGCAATCCTTTCTGATGCAGCCGAAAACGAAAGCCACGCGCATGCAGTCCCTGGCGGATCTGTACTTCCGGCCGGGTATCCTTGCCCGTGATACCGGCCATCATGCGGCTACGTGTTTCCTGACTGACTACGTCGACCATCAGGCACCTGACGAAACGGTTTGAGGCACGATGAATGGCGCCATGTGGCGGGCAACAGCTGCCACCACAGGAACAACCACAGCATTGCCAAACTGCCGATAGGCCTGGGTATCGGAAACGGGGATGCGGAATCGGGCCTGGCCAGGTTGTTCGAAACCCATCAGGCGTGCGCACTCCCGGGGCGTCAGACGACGCGGATTTTTCCTTGGGCCCCGTGACACGAGAATTTCGGAACCATCCTTGTAATAACGGGCGGACAATGTGCGTGACACATCATCGGGTCCGACCAACCCAAATCCGAAACCGTTTCCCTTGCGGCGGTGTTTCTCGGCATAGTCCTGAAGATACTGCCACAGTTTGTCGGACAACGTGTATTTGCTGGCCACGATTCCCCGCTCATCCGTAAAGTGCCCGTCCGCCGGTTCGCTTCCATCTTCCGGGTGCAATACCGTGGTCAGTCGGGGCCCCTCCGATGGGTCCGGGATATCGATATCATCCAGCGAAAAATCAACTGGCTCGCGAAACCCTGCAATGAAGATCCGTTCCCGATGTTGGGGTACAAAACTCCTGGCATTGATGACGCGGCAGGAAATGTGATAACCGAGGTCAGACTCCAGCGTTTCGCGGATTACACGAAAAGTATTACCGCGGTCGTGGCTGGTGAGATTCTTGACGTTTTCCAGCAGGAACGCCCGTGGTTGATGGTGTTCGATCAGACGGGCGATGTCAAAAAACAAGGTGCCTTGTGATTCACACCGAAAGCCATGCTGGCGTCCCAGCGCGTTTTTCTTGCTGACACCGGCGATCGAAAAGGGCTGACAGGGAAAGCCAGCCAGTAATAAATCGTGTTTGGGAACGTCATCGGTCTCGACGAGTGTAATGTCACCAGCAAACCGATGGCCCTCTGGAGATTCGTAGTTTGCCTGGTAGGTTTGCTGCGAATACTTGTCCCACTCGCAGGTAAAAACACACGAACCACCAGCCTGATCAAATGCCTGGCGAAATCCACCAATGCCGGCAAACAGGTCGATAAAGCGAAATCCCGGGGCGCACATGAGTCCAATATGACACAGCAGGCAAGGATTGAGAATCGGCTCTCAGGCGGTGGAACGAACTGTCCAGCTCCCCAATCGTTCCACCGGACGGCATACGTTCAAAACCCGGGTCCGATCAAGTAAAATTGCTGCATGCCTGATCAAGAAGTTATTGTCGGAGTCAGTGGAGGGATCGCCGCCTACAAATCGGCGTATCTCGTCAGTCGGCTGGTGCAAAACGGTTATGGCGTACGCGTCGTCATGACACGCAGCGCCGAAGAGTTTGTTGGCAAGGCCACGTTTGCCGCCCTGACAGGACGTCCTGTTTTCTCGGGCATCTTCGAGGGCCAGGACACACATCCGCTTGGTCCGCACATCGAACTGGCCCGTAGCAGCGACCTGTTGTGCGTGGCTCCGGCGACCGCCGATTATCTCGGCAAGGCAGCAGGCGGTCTGGCCGACAGTCTGCTTTCCTCACTGTACCTGTGCTTTACAGGACCGGTGATTATGGCCCCGGCCATGAATAACGAGATGTGGGAAAAGGCTTCCGTGCAACGCAATGTTGATTTACTTCGAAACGACGGCGTGCAACTGGTGGGACCCAATGACGGTTGGCTGAGTTGTCGTGTGCAGGGGCCCGGTCGCATGGCAGAACCCGACGAACTGTTTGACGCGATCGTAGCCGTACTGAATCCCCAGGCAGTTTCCTGAACTTCACGCGAACTTAATACATCCCCCACATCCAACCTCCCCCACCCCAGATGGCCAAAATCCTCATCACTTCGGGCCCCACCCGACAATATCTCGATCCGGTGCGATTTATTTCCAATGCCTCCAGTGGAGAGATGGGGCGTTGCATCGCGCAGGCTGCTGTCGATGCGGGACACGACGTAACGATTGTCACCGGTCCCGTATCCCTGAAATACCCTGACGAGGCCACAGTGACTCATGTGTTGACCACGCGTGAAATGCTGGATGCCTGTTTGCGCGAATTTGAAGCCAGCGACGGCATGATCGGGGTTGCCGCCCCTTGCGACTACCAGCCCACCACGGTCTCTGACCACAAAATCAAAAAGACTGGTCAGCCCATCACGCTGCAGTTGATTCAGACACCGGATATTGTGGCCACGCTCGGCCAGCAAAAACGAGCTGATCAATGGGTCGTGGGATTCGCGCTTGAAACGGAAGACGCACATTTCCGCGCTGTAACCAAGCTGGAAAAAAAGTGCTGCGACCTGGTTGTCGTCAACGGACCGGAAGCCATGAACGCCTCCACCAATGCGGTCGATATTGTAAATCCGGCCGGACATGTAGTGGCCAATTTCAGCGGCTCCAAGTCAGCAGTTGGGGGTGCGATTTTTCTGGAGATTCAGACCCGTCTGATTGATTCGCGGATTGCCGTGTCTCGCGAGGACTGAGGCCTGAAACGGCAACGCTGCCAAGGCCACGCAGAGTGTGGGCCATGAGCAGGCCCACGCTGCGTGCTGGAGCATGGCACCCAATCTTACGTGCTGGCCAGAATATGCAGGATGTCGCCATCCTGAATCACGTAACCTCTGGGTTCCTTGCTCATCAGATTCAGGGCCTTGATCTCCCTTTCGCTGCCCACCCGGAACAGGTCGTCACAGGTCATGCGTTCGGCGCGAACAAATCCACGAGCCAGGTCGGTGTGGATGGAACCCGCTGCATCTTCGGCCGTCGCTCCCTTGGGGATCATCCACGTGCGAACTTCCTTGTCGCCCGCTGTGAAGAACAGCATCTGACCGGAAGCATCCATCAGTGCTCGAAGGATCTCGCTACGGTCGACGCCTGACACGCCCATTTCATCGCAAAACTCCTGACGTTCCGTTTCGTCCATCTGGGCCAGGTCGAGTTGCAGCGAAACAGGAAAACGCAGGACCGGCGACGAATGGCCGGGCACTGGCTCGGATGATGCCGGTTCGTCGTCGGAGATGTTGACGATAATGATCCGCGGTTTTTGGGTTAGCAGCTGAAACGATTTGATGGCCCGTTTCTGTTCTTCGTTCAAGCTCATTTCATGCAGCGGCTTGCCAGCTTCGAGTTCCTTCAGCACAACTTCCAGCGTTTCCAGTTCCGCCAGTTCCTTGTCACGACTGGGTCGCGGGCGCTTGACCGACTCGCGCAACTTTTCCACGCGACCGTTGACCAGTTCGAGATCAGCAATCAACAGGTCTTCCTCAAAGGACTGCAAGTCATTTTCCACGTCCGCCCCCGAAAAAGTGCCGACGACGATCACCAGACAACCCGCTTCACGAATTAATGCCAGCTTGCCCGCCGAACCTTCGTGGTCGCGACTAAGTCCGGGCGTATCCACCAGGTTTAGCGATGCTTCAGTGACCTTTTTGGGCAAATAAATGTCGGTCAGTTGTTTAATGCGCGGGTCGTGAACCAGGGCAGCGGCGGCCTGGCCAGTATGCACCTGGGACAGATCGGGCTCGACACCCGTCAGCCAGTGAAACAAGCTGGTTTTTCCAGAACCCTGGTAACCGACAATTCCAATTTTCATTCGATTTCAACCGTATGTACGAAACAGACGGGCCAAGATGGCCCTTTGAGGAAGCCAGGTCTGTGCCACAGGCTATGACAAGTTGGCCGACCGAGAGGCAATATGCGCTTCGAGGTCCGTTAACGCAGCATTGACACTGGCCTGTTCCTGGTCATTGAGCGGACGGTGTCCAAACCGTACGAGATAGTAGAAATCGGTGATGGTTTTCGTCAAGGTCCCGATGTGGTTGTCGTCGTCGGTTGCCGCACACTGCTCGGCGACGACGGCCGCAAATTCTCGCTGGGTTTGCGAGGGCGCGCGGGTAAAACCGGCCTTGTCCAGTATCCCGGTCAGGCGGTGATAAAAAGGCACCTCTTCGGGCCCGCGTTGCTCGGCCGCGATCCATTGGCCGAGTGCCGGAGCGACGGTGCCGACAACTTTTGCCAGATTCTTTCGCAACCAACCGACCTTGCGTTGCTGTGGTTTACCGGTTTGTCGTCGCGTTTGCCTGCCGCGACGCCATACCAGCCACGCGAGGATGCTTAGCGCAAGCGGGATCCCAAAAATGCCGAGGTACTTTCGCCAGCCACCCGGTGCTCGAAGGTCTTCGCCAAAATCGCGAAACGACTGTTGCCAGACATCGAGGTCAAGAAATCTCAGCATACCCGCCAACTTGAACCCGCTGGTATTTACGACCGAACCA
>JBPCVB010000228.1:0-2682 GCA_051010855.1 Pirellulaceae bacterium
GTCGGTCGATCAGTCGCGAAGTGAGAATCTCCTTGGTCGTGGGACGACCTTCGCGTTTGATAAATCCGCCAGGAAACTTCCCGGCGGCAGCGGTCCGCTCGCGATAATCACACGTCAGCGGAAAGAAGTCGATTCCCTCGCGAGGCGAGCCGGTGGTCACGGCGGTCAGTACTACCGTTTCTCCGTAACGGACAATCACCGAGCAGGCAGCCTGCTTGGCCATCTGGCCGGATTCAAAAGACAGAACACTATCACCAATTTGTTTTTCTACTTTAATTTTCACTCTATCAATTCCTATCAATTCCAGACAATTCCGGTAAATCAATGACAAACTTGCGCGATGACCTTGCATCGGCAACGACAAACATTAACCCGTACGCAGGTGGCTGTTTTGACGCCCTGTCCGGCGACGAGTATCCAGGCAGCAGAGTGTCCTGGTCACCAACGAGATGCGAACCAGCGGTCCGCGGATTACATCACTCACAACAAACAAACGCGTCAACCGGGGGTGACGGTCACAACCATGGCCTCGACTGGCAATGCGACCCGGGGGGAGGCGCCAGAAATCGGCGGCTTCGCGATACCTATTTGCGAATACCGAGCCGGCCAATGATATCGAGGTAACGCTGGGGGTCCTTTTGACGGACATAATCCAGCAGCCGACGCCGGCGAGAAACCATAGCCAGCAATCCACGTCGCGTTGAAAAATCCTTTTTGTGTTTCCGCATATGATCCGTCAGGCTGTTAATGCGGTTAGTCAGTATGGCGATCTGGACTTCGGGTGAACCCGTATCGCCATCACCACGTTTGAACTCTCCAATAACTTCGTTTTTTTGTTCTTTTGTAATGGTCATCAGCAAAAAATCCCGTTGCGGCTATCCAACAACATCCTGCCGCAGTTCAAAAACGGATTTACTCCTTCATCAAAAACAAAACCAGCAAACAACTAACAAACAAACAACAAGAGGCGGCCAGACAACCGCAGATTACAGATCGGATCAATCAGTCGCGGGGTAGTCACCAACAACCTGTCCGATTTGCCGCCCGAAGGATGAGCCGGGACTCAGACCCGAGTTTTCACTCTTCACTGCGGGGTATTCTTACGCATCCGCCCCTGATTTACAAGTACATTTCGGGGGTCGGCTGGATGCCTGGACGGAGCACTTCTGGCTGATGCCCGGAGGAATCCGGTCTAACGAATCGACTCGTGAATATGGTAATCGATCCGGTATTCACGGGTTCCCAGCCCAAGGCGATCGGACGGTAACAGCTTGCCCTGGCCCTGCGGCTGGCCATTGAGCATGATTGGCTGGTCTCCCACCGATTTGAAGTACCAGAAACCGGAGTTGTACACCAGCTGGCAGTGGTGATCGGCGATGTCCGCGTAGTCCAGCATGATGTGGCAGGTCGATTCCCGGCCAATCAATTGCTTGGGATTGACCAGTTCCACCTGATGATCCGAGTGGCAGTCCATGAACACACCCAGATTCATGGCCCCGGGCGCGATCGGGTTTTTGAGCAGTTCCATATCGTCCACGGTATGAACGCCCGATCCTCCCGTGTCCCAGCTGCGATACAGGGTCACTTCATTGCCGGATCGGTTGAATTCCAGCCGATCCATGAATGTGTGCATCAGGACCAGGCCTCGACCGGCAGGACTGGCCAGGGCGGCCGGCATTTCAACCTGGAATCCCGGCCCTTCATCCCGGATTCTGCAAGTAAAGTCGAACGAGCCGATATCCAGCGTTACGTTAATCGATCGAGATTCAAACTGGGCCTTTTGTTCCTCGACCAACTCGGCCAACTCCGATCCGGGCTGCATCGGGGCTGAATGAACGTTTTGACTGGGGCTGATCCCGAGGTTGCCCCGATACAACGCATTGGAAAGCGCATGTTCCACGGCCACCAGCACACGCAGCCGGTCAATGCGATCCAGCGGCGACAAGGCGTCGAGCATCTGGCCACAAAGATCGAGGATGGCCGGAAAATAACTTTCGTCATTGTCCAGATCGAATACAAAACGGGATTCAGTGGCTCGACCCAGCAGCTTTTCAAATGAGTGCTCGGCAAACAGGATTTCCAGCACGCCCTGCACCGTGGGCAGCAGCAATTCGGCCGCCTTGTTCTTGGGAACGTATCCGGCTGCACCGGCGATCAGTGCCTGGGAAGCGATTTCCTCGCTGCCAATTCCGGTTATCAAAATCGTTGGCACCTCGGGAAACTCATCGCGTATCGCCTCGACCAGTTGCAAACCATCCATGCCAGGCATCTGCAGATCGGTCACCACCAATTCGATCCCCCAGTCCTCGATTTTGGCCAGGGCGTCCTCGCCATTTTCGGCCTGAATGACGTTCAGATCCGGGACCCGCGAGAGAATCCCCTCGAACAATTGCAGGTCGACCGGTGAGTCGTCGACGACAAGGATATTGGGCATGACGATTCCCGGTTCAGGCAGAGGTCGTGTAGGGATGGAGGCACGACTGTCGGGAGGCTCGCTGGAGAGAGACGATACCTCAGCCAACGTCTCCCGTCATTGGCTCACCTGATTTTAGTCGAAAGCACCTGGATAGCAAATGAACGGTCGCCGTGGTGGATTCAACGAACAGGTAAAACCACGCATGTTCACAAGCGTTGCGCGCTATTATGCACAGTCATGCAGCGAGATCGGCTCGCGATGATGCT